>JACZRM010000110.1 GCA_022576105.1 Chloroflexota bacterium
CGCACCGCGACCTCGGCCAGCGCGGCAGCTACGGCCGTCTGGGCCACGCCCTGAGCCAGCCGGTTGATGGCCGCAGCGGACTCTGCGAGCTGGCCGCAGACCCGGCGGTACAGGTCACGCTCCATCTCTTCAATGCGTTCCCGGGCATTGAGCACCATGGACTCGTATTCCTTCAACTGGGGAATGATGTACCGCTCACCGTTGGTCAGGGTCTGACGCCGAATGTAATCCTCGGGCACCTGCGCCAGATTGGACTTGGTGACTTCAATGTAATAGCCGAAGACCTGGTTGTAGCCGACTTTCAGGTTTTTGATGCCGGTGCGCTCCCGTTCCTGCTGCTCCAGACCGGCAATGAAACGTCGGGCGTCGCTGGAGGCGAGTTTCAGCTGGTCGAACTCGGCGGAAAACCCCGGCCGCAGGACACCTCCCTCGCCCACGTTGCCGGAAGGCTCCGGCGCAATGGCATCCTCAATGAGACTAACCACTTCCGGTATCGCCACCAATTGCTGGCTCAGCCAGGCCAATGCTGGAACATCATCCCGATTCAGGTATCCTGACAATTCGCCGGCAGCTTCGATGCCGCTTTTCAGCGCCCGCAATTCCCGGGGCGCAACAGTTCCAGCTTGTATCCGGCCGCAGATGCGTTCCAGATCGGTGATCCTGGACAGTGCCGCCAAACTCTGGCCTCGGCGAAATCCATCGGAGTAAAAAAACTCAACCGCGTCCAGACGACGTTCCAATTCCACCAGGTCCAGCAGCGGCTGACCCAACCACCTCCGCAGCAACCGGCCGCCCATGGGCGTCCTGGTCAGGTCCAGGGTTGCCAGCAGAGACATCTGGTCACCGCCCCAGCGCCCGGCCTGAAATAGCTCCAAATTCTTGCGGGTCTGGGCATCCAGAATCATGTAGCTGGCGGTGGAGTAAGTAATCAACTGCCCCAGCTGAGGCTTGGTGGTCTTGTAGGTCTGGCCCAGGTAGTCCAGGATGGCCCCGGCCGCCCGCACCGCCAGAGGAAGTTCCGCACAGCCGAAGGACTCTAGAGACAAGACTCCGTAGTAGTCCAGGAGCGCTTGCTGAGAGTTTCCCAGATGGAAGGAGGAATCGTCCAGGTAGGTTAAATTGTGGCGGCCGTTGGCCCGCTGGCTTGGCGGGGATTGAGGCGACTCAACATCTGAGGATTCCGAATCTAATATGTCCGGATCCAACCCTTTCGGCAGCAGCAGTTCAGCCGGTGCGATGCGCTCCAACTCCAGGTCCAGTCCCTCGACCGGAAGCTGCGTAGCAGCGAATTCGCCGGTGGTTATGTCAACATAGGCCAGTCCGGCCGATCCACCTTCCTGGACGACCGCCGCCAGGTAGTTATTGGCCCTCTGCTCCAACAGTCCCGACTCAACAACCGTCCCGGGAGTGACCACCCGAACTACCCCGCGCTCCACCAAACCTTTGGAGGCCGCTGGGTCGGTGAGTTGCTCGCAAATGGCTACCTTGTGCCCTTTTTTGATTAGCTTGGCCAGGTAGGTTTCCAGGGCATGAACCGGCACTCCAGCCAGGGGTACCCTCAGGTTCTTGCCCATGCTCCGGGAAGTGAGAGTGATTTCCAGGTCTCTAGCCGCCACTTTGGCGTCTTCGTCAAAGGTTTCATAGAAGTCGCCCATGCGGAAGAGGAGGATCGAGTCGGGGTAGGAATGTTTAATTTTCAGGTACTGGCGTCGTACGGGAGTCACAGCAACACCACTCAATGCAAATCACCGCCATTCTACTCCACATGGGGCACGGCACGAAACCGCCAGCGGGAAACTAAAGCAAAAAGTAAGGGACGCGAACTGTCGTGTCCCTTAATCCCTCAATTATCCAGCACTGCGGTGGGCTTATTCCTTCCAGAAGCGCTCTTCGATGAAGTTCCACCCATCCGGGGCGACCTTCTCTTTAACATCGGCGATCATACCGGGGTGGCCGCAAGCGTAGATCATAGTGTCGTCCTTGGGCAGCTTGAACTTGGTCAAATACTCCTCAAAGATGGCGTTGACCCTGCCCCTGGCGCCGGCCCAACCCTGATTCCGCGCTTCATCGGGGCGGCTGACCGTGCCGACAAATTTAATGCAATCAGGATGCTTGGCCGCCAGCTGGGACAATTCCTGGTCGTAGGTCAGTTCGTCCTGGTAGCTGGCTCCCAAAATTACATAGAAATAATGCCCTTGGCCGCCCTGGTGCAAATACTGCCGGATCATGCTAATGGTAGGAGCCACGCCGGTCACGGTGGACAGCAGGAAGTGGTGATGAAACTTCTCCTTCATCACGAACAGTCCTTTGCCTCTGGGTCGTATCGACATGGTATCGCCGACTTCAAGTCGCCATATCTTGGGAGTCAACCCTCCCTCGGGCACCAGTTCCACGAAGATTTCCAACAAACTTTCGTAGGGGGCCGACACAATGGAGTAGGCCCGCTCCACTCCTTCTTGGCCCAGGGTGCAATACTGTCCTGCCTTGAAGTCGAAAACACCACCCTCCGGTTCCAGCTTGATAATCATCAAGTCTTCGGTGATGTCTATCCGTTCCACCAATTTGGCCTTAGGCAAACTAGCCAGTTTTCCTGCCGCCGGTGCTACTTTGAGATTGGTCATTTAACTCTCTATTTCCCTGAAATTTCTACGTCGGTCTGGGTTTGACGGATTCGCGATTCATATCAGACCGAGTCCAATGGGTTAGATACACCTAATATGCTGGCAGACGGTTTGCTAGAAATCCAGGGCGTGAACACCCATTATGATCGCACTCTTCAAAATTCTCGGCCAAGCAGGGTCAAGAACCGTCAGAAACGACCAGTTTGGAAATTCTGGCCGGCAGTATGTCCAGGCCCGGCACTCTGGACATCGGTTCCTTCTCCTGGCTAACCTGCAAATCCACGGCCAGCTGGGCAAATAGCCTGGTGATGCCAATCATTCCCGGAGGAATGGTATCATCCAGACGCGCCAGGCCGGCATGAGTGCCTTGTGGGGTATTTACTTGTACCGCGTCTCCTTCGCCAATTAGTTCGTTGCTGGCGTAACTCGGGTGCAAACGCACCAGTTCATCCCGGACCAATCGGTTTAATTTTCCCCGTGATTTTGTCTTTTCAATGGTCGCTTCCTGGTCGGACTGCAACAACACCCGACCGGGCACCAGCCAGCCCGAATAGTCCGGGTCTTGGTGCGGTTCCGGAGCGCTGAATTCCGGGGTAACCGGATTCGCTTTGCCATTGGGGAATCCGTCCTGGTACAACACCGGCGTGGGGGCGGTCCGGCTGGCGGTGCATGGCCACTGGATGCCGCGATGCTCTTGGCTGGAGTAGAGCAGTTGGGTCGGCTGAGGGCTGTCCAGCCCGCTTCTAAAAACAGTGGATACCTGAGCATCGATCAGCTGATACGACACGCCAGAGTAGATCGGGCTGATCGAAGCTATCTCGTCCATGACCTCCGACGGCGAAGCATGGTCGAAACCAATGGCCCCCATGCGGCGCGCGATCTCAGCAATTACCCACTGCTCAGGCTTGGCCTCGGCGGCGCGGGGCGGCATGCCTTGCTGGACGTGTTGAATCCTGCGCTCCAGATTGGTATAGGTGCCTTCCTTTTCCGCGAAAGTAGTCCTGGGTAGAACCACCTGGGCATTCTCTGACAACTGTCCCAAGAAGCTGTCATGCACCACCAGGAAGTCCAGCTGCTGCAGAGCGGCATAGCCGTCTCCCAAGCGGCCATTGTCAAAGTTTGGGCTGTCGCCAATCACCAGCATCGCCTTGACCTGGCCCTCGCGGGCTGCAGCCACCGCACCGGCGACGCCCAGACCCCGGTTGGTTGGCAAGGTACAATTCCAGCCCGTCTCTACGGCCTGCACCGCGGTGTCGTCTCGCCAGGATCGATTGCCGGGCAGTCGGTTGGGGGCGCAGCCCACGTCCCAGGCTCCCTGCTCGTTCATGCCGGAACGCATGGGGAAAACGCCCCCGCCGGGCTGGCCCACCTCGCCGGTCAGCAATGCCAGGTTGGCCAGCGCCAGGACACAGTCTCGCTGCAGGTCTTGAGGGATATTGTCCAGAGCATAGACCACCGCGCTGGACTCCGATTGAGCGAACATTCTGGCCGCTTCAGCAATGGTGTCTTGGGAGACATGAGTGAGCCGCTCAACATAGGCCATATCCACCGAATGCAGCGCATAATACAAAGTCGTTGGGTCTTCGCAGTTCTCTTCAATCCATTCGGTCTTTTCCAGGTTCTGGTCGATCAGCGATTTGAGTATTCCCCCCAGCAGGAGTAACTCGGTGCCCGGTAGTGGTCGTAACCACAACGTCGCGTATCGGGTCAGTTCAACTTCACGGGGGTCGATTACTATGAGCTTAGCGCCCTTTCTGGTGGCCTTTTTGATCGGCACCCCAACCACGTTTTGTTCTTCCGTCAAGTTGGTATTGAACGCCAGAATGCAGCCCGACCGCTCAATCTCCCAAATGGAGTTGGTCGCGGCGGCATATCCAAAAGATCGTTCCAGCCCCAAGGTCAGCTCGGGTTGAATGTCGGAGGTCTGAACGACGTTGTTGGTGTTCATTACCGATCTGGCGAATTTTTGGGCCAGGTACAACTCCTCATTGGTGCTGTTAGAGGCTGCCAGCAGCGCGAAGGAATCTCCCTTGAACTCCCCAAACCGGGTGGCGATCAAGTCCAGCGCCTCATCCCAGGTCGCCGGTTCCAACCGACCGTTGCGACGCACCAGAGGGTGCTCCAACCGGTCCGGATCGTTGAGAAACTGGAGGCCGAACTTGCCCTTGAAACAGGCCTGCCCGTGGTTGGATGGAGAATTCAATTCCGGCACCGCCCGAATCATCTGACCCTGGGCGTTGAATTCAAGATTCAACTGGCACCCCACCGGGCAGTGCGGACAGATCGTGCGCTCGATGCGACGGGCCTTCTCCCACTTGTAGTCTCTTTCGACCAATGCGCCAACCGGGCACACGTCGATACAGGCCCCGCAGAATTCGCAGCCCGATTCCAGCAAAGAGAGGCCGAAGGATGTACCCACCAGAGCCTTGCCAGAGTGTTCAGTGAAGCAGATGGCCGAATCACCCCTCACTTCTTCGCAGACGCGCACGCAGCGACCGCAGGTAATGCAAAGGTTCATGTCACGGTCGTAAAAGGGATCGGAAACTTCCAGCGGTATCTGTCGGTACTTGTACTCCAGGGGAGATTCCAGTTCCATTCCCAAGTACCGCACCGTATCTTTGAATTCGCAACGTTCGTTCTTGGGGCAGGTAACGCATCGGTCGTTCACCGACACGTTCCGCAGGCAAACGTCGTTGGGGCCGCAAATATCGACGCGATGACAGGTCAGACAACCGTTGGGATGCTCGGCAATTAGCATTTCCATCACCGAGCGGCGCAGATCATTGACGTCCTGGGACTCATTGCGGATTTTCATTCCATCCTGCACCGGCAGCGTGCAGGACGCCGGAAAGCCCCGGCCTCCCTCCACCGCGACCACGCACATACGGCAAGCGGCGAAGGGCTCCATTCCCGGGTGATAACACAGATATGGAATGTAAATTCCGGCGGCGATAGCCGCTTCCAGCACCGTTTTGCCGGGCGGGGTCTTGATGTCCAAGCCATCAATTGTGATGGTAATTTCGTCTGCCATACCCTCCTGCCTTATCCCAACGGCAGTGCGCCGTTGATCTACTGTCCGTCTATTCCTATCGTCTATCGCCGGGTCGTCTGAGGCGAATATTTGACTTCGGCGCATGAACCGGTGGGACAACGCCGCTCGATGATGTGCGCCTCAAATTCCGGGCCAAAGAACTTGATGGCCGATGATACCGGGTTGAATCCCAATTGACCGTGGCCGCACAGGGAACCCGCCTGCATGTTGAGCCCGATATTCCGCATCAGGTCCAGGTCGTTCGGTTCCCCTTCCAGACGGCAGATGCGCTCCAAAATTTCCAACAGGTGGCTCATACCCATGCGGCAAGGGAAACATTTACCACACGACTCGTACTGGCAAAAGGCAATCAGCGCCCGGGTCAAGTCGACAATGCAGGTATCCTCGTCGGCGGCAATTATGCCTCCCGAACCCAGGATGGCGCCGGCGTCCCGAAATACCTCAAAGTCCAGCGCCAGGTCGACATTATCAACACCGAGCACTCCCCCCAGCGGTCC
>JACZRM010000111.1 GCA_022576105.1 Chloroflexota bacterium
CGAGGAAGGCTCCAAGGAAGTAGCCGAAGGCGCTCAACTGGCCGAGGAAGCAGGCAAGACCCTGAGCCAGATAATTGAGTCGGTAGGATCGGTTTCCCAGCAAATTGAGCAGATCTCGGCTGCCGCTGAGGAAGTCAGCGCTTTCAGCGACGAGATGGTGAAGACCATCGAAAGCGTAAGCAGCGTAACTGAACAAAACTCAGCGGCTACCGAACAGATGGCGGCCAACAGCACCGAGGTATCCCAGTCGGTGGAAGGCATCGCCCGCATTACTGAGCAGAATAGCGCTTCCATCCAGGAGATGTCGGCCTCAGCCGAGGAAATGAGCTCCCAAGTACAGGAGGTGGTGGCCTCTTCCCAGACCCTGGACACGATGGCCAAAGAACTCCAAGAGGTGGTCGGAACATTCAACTTGGACGGCGACCGCAAGAGCAAGAGCTACGCGGGCGCGCAATCAGGAGGAGACTGAAGCAGCAGTTTAACTACTGTAAGAGGGTTGAGGTTGACGGCCTCAACCCTCTTCGTAACTAATCAAGGAGAACCAACCAAATGGGAAACGAAATTATTCAGCGGGATGAACAACAACTGGTGGTTTTCGATCTGGCCTCCGAAGCCTATGGCGTGGATATCGGGGCGGTCCGTGAGATTATTCGCCTTCAGGAAATTACCAAGGTGCCCCGGACTCCCCAGTTCGTAGAAGGGGTGATCAACCTCCGGGGCAAGGTTATACCGGTGATCGACTTGCGGAAGCGTTTTGCCCTTCAAGTGGCGGCGGAGACCGGAGACAACCGTATTGTAGTGGTAGATATTGGTGGCCAGGACATTGGCGCGGTGGTGGATGCGGTAACAGAAGTACTTCGTATCACCCGTGACTCCATAGAGCCACCGGCTTCAGTTATCACTACCGACGACTCCGGGTACCTCTTGGGCATTGGCAAGCTGGATGACAAACTGATCATCCTCTTGGACTTACAGCAAGTTCTGTCCCAGTCCAAACAGAACTCCCTGGTTGAAGTAGCCATGGCCGCTTGACCTGAGCACAATCCGTCATCGGTTGCACGAGCCCGTTCTTCCATCCTGTCCGTTCCGACGCTACTCAGAGCTGGGGCGCAGTTGACTGAGGAAGCCGGTAAGGCCCTCAAACAGATAATGGAGTCGGTGGAGTCGGTGGCCCAGCAGATTGAGCAGATTTCCGCCGCGGCGGAGGAAGTAAGCGCCTCCAGCGACGAGATGGTGAAGACCATTGAGACTGTCAGAAGCGTGGTGGAACAAAACTCAGCAGCCACGGAGCAGATGGCGGCCAACAGTACCGAGGTAACCAAGGCCGTTGAAGGTGTGGCCAACATCACCCGGGAGAACAGCGCCGCCACCCAACACGTGTCCGCCGCCGCCGAAGAGATGAGCGCCCAGGTTCAAGAAGTCGTGGCCTCGTCCCAGTCTCTGTCCCAGATGGCCCGGGACCTACAGGAAGTTGTATCAACCTTCACTATTGACGATACAGCGAAAAACGGAGGAGCATCACGGAAAAGTGTTAAGCGTGCGTCGGTAGCTGTGTGACGCCGCTGCCTGATGGCAACGGTATCAAAAACCGGCGTCGGCCCTACCGGTTGACGGTATAGGTTGACCGTATAGGAGGCGTACCGCCGGGGGCAGAAACTAAAAATCTGCCCCCGGTTTCCTTTCCCCCACCGCGGAGGTAGGTTTTCCTTTCATTGCCTTCCAATCTTGAAAGCCTTGCTGCGATCGGTTCAGTGATGACCTGGAACCTGGATTCTCCCCCACCAACATCAGCACCAGGCCAACCGGCGCCAGCCTGGAATATCCAGCTAGCTTGGTGTGCGACTCTGCCGCCAACGCGCAATGTATTCTTCCCTAAGTAGACCCCCGTTATTTGTACCTACAACGGTATGGTATGATTGGGCCGCCAATTTCATATATGGAGGCCTGTTATGCCCTTTGGAGGAAATGACTGGCACGCTCAAACTCAGGAGCCTACCCTGGAACCGGAGCTGCCGATTTGCGACCCCCACCACCACTTCTGGGACCTCAGACCGCAGCGTATGCCCTATCAACGTTATCTGCTCCACGAACTAGCCGCCGATATTACCAGCGGGCACAACGTCCGGTCGACTGTGTTTATTGAATGTCGGTCCATGTACCGGGCCGATGGGCCCGAGGAAATGCGACCGGTGGGTGAAGTGGAATTTGTGCAGGGCCTGGCCGCTGCCAGCGCAAGTGGCATATACGGCACGGCTAAAGCCGCCGCCGCGATTGTCGGCCACGCCGACTTGCATCTGGGAGATCGGGTTGAGCCGGTGTTGGAAGCTTTGCAGGCTGCCAGCCCCAACCGGTTTCGAGGCATCCGGCATTCGGTGACCTGGGACCCTCACCCCGAGGTGGAAAACACTGCGGCCAACGCTACTGAAGGACAATTGGCCAGCGACAAGTTCCGCGCTGGAGCAAAGGTCCTGGCCCAAATGGGCCTCTCTTTGGAAGCCTGGATGTACTTCCCCCAACTACCGGAATTGGCCGAGTTTGCCAGAGCGGTGCCCGAACTGACTATCATCCTGAACCACATCGGCGGGCTGCTGCGGGTAGGCCCCTACGCTAATCGGGACGACGAAGTGCTGGACACCTGGCGCAAAGGAATTGCCGGCGCGGCGGCCTGTCCCAACATCAACATCAAGCTGGGTGGAATCGGCATGCCCCGCACCGGGTTCGACTGGCATGACCGGGACACGCCCATCGGCTCCGAAGAACTGGGAGAGTCAATGGCCCCCTTGATGAATTATTGCATTGAGCAATTTGGGCCCGAACGCTGCATGTTTGAGAGCAACTACCCGGTTGATAAAGTGGCTTATTCGTACAATATCATGTACAACGCCTTCAAGCGTCTGTCCAAAGACTACTCGGCCACCGAGCGCGCCGCTATGTTCCAGGATACCGCGGTCCGGGTGTATCGGATTAACGTATAGGTTCAGACTGGACTTGTTGAACCTCGCCTCTGGGCCTGGCAGATTTGGAGTTGGTCACCGGCAGGGTGCCCCGGTCAGAATCAGGTCGGATATTGGCGACTCAACCAACTCGACAGCAGCGACTCCGTCGGGATATGTTTCAGCCTTGAGGAGGGCCTCAACCAATGGCGGGTGTGGAGTGCTTGACATAATCTCCCCGCTCCTTTAGCGAATTCGCCCTAATTATGGCGGTGACGCTGATGGGTCATTTCCTCCAAAATCCGAGTAAGCATCTCGGTGGCGTCATGGGCATTTCCGGCAGATAACTGCTCCAGAGCTGCCTGGGCTCCTTCTTTTTGCTCTCCAGTAGCTCCGCCAATGAAGTGCTCTAGATGGTGCTCGGCGTCGCGGTACCCGTGCCCGGACATGGCGGTGAGGGCCAATTGTAGATGAAGTTCCGATGGACTCAGATTTGGTTCAGCCTTTCCCGCCAGCACGCCTTCCATGTGGTGTTCCGCAGTATGGGGGTCCCCAGCACTTAGCTTTTCTAGGGCTTCTTCCACTATCTGCCGGTGTTCCGCATCTTCAGCCAGATTGATGATATGTTGCATATGGTGTTGGGCTTCCTCCGCATTTTCGGCCCGCAAGGCCGACAGAGCCATCCAATGGTGCATATTCAGAGCCGCATCCTCGCCTAAACCAGTAGGTTCAACGTGCTCTGCTCCAGACTCCAGGCCAGTAATGTATTCCACCAGCTCTCCCAATTCGTCTTCGTTGAGCCCATCGATACTGTAGGTGGGCATGTTGCCGATGGGATTTCGCACCTGCTTTCGTATCTGCGTTTCAGTATGCCCGGGCAGGGCCGGGGCGATGGCAGATCCCTCAGCGTTCTGGCCGTGACATGCCGAGCAGCCTTTGCTGACAAATAATTGTTGGCCGGTTCTAGCTGCTGAGGCAGACGGCGCTGATGTGGGGCCGGCAACCGGTGCATTGGTTGAATCGGAAGCGCCGGCGCAGCCCAGCGTCAATAGTGCTGCCCCCAGCACTGCGACGATAGCTGAAATCAGGCCCCATCGCCGGAACGAGTAGCAGTACGTATCCTTGGGAGTCATCATCAGTCCTTCTAGCCGGCGTCTTGCAGCGTGGCCACGCTGAAGATTACGTGAAAGGGTTTGCAGTAGATAACAATACTTCCCTGAGCGGCCACGTCTACGTCAGCAGGGATTTCATAGTTCTGATTCCCTATGTTGCCTTTCAGCCGGCCAAGGTCAACGTATCCTGGGGCGCTGACGTCGCTCCGGCTCATGGGGTTGGGATGGGGCGTGAGGATCACGTGGAGTTCCGGGCCGTTGGTCACCTTCAAGTTTTCTAACCGCAGCAGGTGTGAGCCATCGGTGTTCCGGTAAATCGTTGCCTGCCCGCTGCCTTTGTGGAAATTATCGGCATCCCGCAGCTCGCCGGTTTTGAGCTTCACCGGGCCATCCGCAGACGATTCTGATGCCATTGCTTCGGGCATGGCCTGGTCAACCATCTGGTCAACCTTGCTCATCCCGGACATGATCTGTTCCACTTCGATGGGGGTCATGTTCGCGGGAACAACGGCATTGGCGGAGAAGGGGAATTCCTCATCCACTGTTTTGCTGGTGAAAAATGGTGAACCCAGCCACCAGGCGATGGCAATGACCGGGATTAAGACGAATACTCCCGCCGTGATCAATAACCGTTTTCCGCGCACTATGATTATCTCCCTTCAGCGCAGTGGAAAATAGTCAGGTAAGGTGCTATCCCGGCCCGACGCAGGGTACGCCAGGGGGCTGATTAGTGGTGCATAAGAAATGGTGCGCTTGGTGAGATTCGAACTCACGGCCTCTGCCTCCGCAGGGCAGCGCTCTATCCGCTGAGCTACAAGCGCACGTCTGATTGGCCGCCAGAGTATCATCTCCTAACTCTTCAACGTATCTAAAAAATCGCGCTTGAAAAGTTGGGATGGTGCCGAGGGAGGGATTTGAACCCACACGTCCATAATGGACACTGCGCCCTGAACGCAGCGCGTCTGCCGTTTCGCCACCTCGGCATGGATTATTATTGTTAAAGGTGCCGGGTTAAGGATTGCGGGATAGGGATACAAGTATCAGGGCGGTGGCGCAATCGATACTCCGATGGTGGGCGATGGAGGATTTGAACCTCCGACCTCCTCGGTGTGAACGAGGCGCTCTAACCGCTGAGCTAACCGCCCCTGGGCGCCGAACCAGTTCAATTATAGGGAGACCGAAGCACGGGCGCAACCCTGATCAGGGTGCAACCGGCAGTCTTTGCGGTGCAGTCCAGCGGCCGGTTGAGATACCGGAAATTTACCTGGCAGTCATCCCTCCGTCGATGACCAGTTCGCTGCCGGTAACGAAGGATGATTCATCCGATGCCAGGTAGAGAATCCCGTTGGCGATGTCTTCCGGCATTCCCATTCGTCCCAAAGGCGTCCGGTCGATTCGTTCCTGTTGCACGCCAGGGTTCTGGTGGAACTGCCTGGTCATGGGGCTATCGACAAATCCTGGGTGTACCGAATTGACTCGAATGCCTTCCTTGGCGTACTGGATGGCGGCGGCCTTGGTAAAAAGGCGCACCGCTCCCTTGGAGCTATGATACGCGGCAGAAGTCTCGCTGCCGACTATTCCGTAGATTGAAGATATGTTGATAATTGACCCGCCTCCGGCTTTGCGCATGGCTGGGATGGCCAGCTTGGTGCCCAGGAAGACGCCCTTGGCGTTAACCGCCATTACCCGGTCCCACAGCTCTTCAGTGGTTTCTTCAACAGTCGTGCGCCCACTGATGCCGGCGTTGTTGACCAGAACGTCCAGTTTTCCATAGCTGCCGACCGCGACGCTGATGGCGTTGGCCCAGTCTGGTTCCTTGGTAACATCCAGGTAAACGAAGGTCGCTTGGCCTCCAGATTCCGTGATTTGGGCTTCGGTCTGCTGGCCTTCTTCTTCCAGTAGGTCGCCGATGACCACCGAAGCGCCTTCTTGGGCCAGCAATCGAGCGGTCGCCGCGCCAATACCCCTGGCTCCTCCGCTGACTAGGGCCACTTTTCCCAACATACGCATTGTTAGTCACCTCAACCTATATCAACTGTTTGGTATTGTTTACATAACACCAAAACGTTTATTTTGCAATCAGGTCTGGT
>JACZRM010000112.1 GCA_022576105.1 Chloroflexota bacterium
TATATCATGGGGAATCACTGACGGGCGGAGGCAGTCATGGTCAAAGACAGGAGTCGTGCGCGGCTGTTGATCTACAGCCATGATTCCTTCGGGCTGGGCCATCTGCGGCGCTGCCGCACCATCGCCCATTCCCTGAAGTAGTATGAACAACAGGATCAACACGATCCCAGCCCCGCTCCACGACCCCAGGTAGAGGCAGAGGAAACCCAGGGCCTCGATGAACAAGCTGCAGCCCAGGATGATGGACTTGGGCCAACGGTCTCCCAGATACCCGATGACCAGCCTGGAAAAGAAGTTGATGCCGAACATGAGCCCGGTTAGATTGGCGGCATCCTGGCGGCTGACACCCTTGGTTTCCAGAATCGGCACGATGCTGACCAGGATACCCAGGGTGGCCATCTGCCGCAGTCCCGCGCCTACCATCAGCATCCAATAGGCGCTAGTGTGGAAGGCCTCCTTGACCGTATAGTCTCGCAGTTCCAACTGCCGGGCAGCGCCGCCTCTACCGCTAACAGTGGCTACCGGCGGGGTTGTATCGCCATCCGGCAGCAGCCCCAGGTCTTCCGGGCGGTTGCGAAAGAAAAGGGTCAGAGGAAGCGGGATCAGCAGATACATGAATCCGGCCACCAGCATCCCCCGCTGCCATCCCCAGCCCTCGATCAACCAGTTCATAGAAGGCACCAGGGCCAAGCCTCCCAGAGAAGCGGTAGCCGCCAGAATGGAGATGGCCAAGGAGCGCCGGCGACGGAACCACTGGTTCACGCCAGCGAACATGGCATGCTGGAACGCAAAGCTGTTACCCACGGAGACCAGCAGCAGGTAGACCAGCGTAAAGCCCCAAACGCCTTCGACGAAAAATGCCAGGATGAAGAATCCCGCAATGGCCAGTAAAATCGAAGGAACCAACATCTTGCGGTTCCCGTAGCGGTCGATGAGCCATCCGGCAAAGGGACCTTCCAGGCCGCCCTCGGCCCGAGCGATGGCGAATATGAGATTGGTCTGGGCTTGCGTTATGCCCAAAGCATCGCGTATGGCCGGGACAAAAACCGTGAATCCTCGAAAGAAAACGCCGCTGGCGAAAAAGATCATCCCCGAGGTGATGGCGACCATCCACCAGCCGTAATATATTCCAGAGCGGGGTTGGCTGGGGTCTGCGGAAGGTGCGCCAGAAGCCGGCAGAGAAGAGTCCGCTGAGTCCAAAGAAGGGCCTTACCTTTCAAAGAAAGACCCGCCTCAGGGCGGGCCGCCTTCCATAGTTGTTTTCTTTCGCTGTTTTCACTCGGGAAAATATAGCAACCCCAGCAGGGTTTACGCGTTCCAAGTGTAGCGGTTTTGAAGTTGGCCTGCAACGTTATCGGCTACTTTTGGCCGCGCGACTACTACATACCAGATTCTGATTGTTGGATTACGTCGCGCAGGTCACCGACATGCGATTGGTAAAATTAGGTAGGTGAAATTTACCAGGTGCTTGAATTCTAGATCGAGAGTAAAATAGCTCAGAACCCATTAAGAAAGCTCCAACGTAATGAATATTCTTGTCTTTCTGAGGAGCGGAGCGACGAAGAATCTAAAGTCCTGCAGCACCAGACTATATGCGAGAACAGTACACCTATAGCGTAACTAATGGAGTTAGAATTTTCGCGCGAACGTATGACTAGAATGGTTCTGCTTCCCAGGTTTTTAGTCCCATCGCGGAGTTTATCCTGAGCCACTTCGACAAGCTCAGAGCCTGCCCTGAGTTCATCGAAGGGACAGGCTCTGCCGAAGGGCTCCGGGTAACAGCCCGTCAATTTTGTTAGGGCCTCTAAATAATTCTGGGGCCAGCCCTGGGTTGAAGCCTAAATGCTTATGACTGACAACCGGCCAGCCCACCACATCCTCCATGCCGACCTGGACGCATTTTACGCGTCGGTGGAGCAGATGGACAACCCCCAGTATCGGGGAAAACCGGTGATGGTGGGAGGCAGTCCCCAGTCTCGCGGGGTCGTGGCCGCCGCTTCCTACGAGGCCCGCAAGTATGGCATTCATTCGGCCATGCCCACCGTGACCGCAATCCGGCGTTGTCCCCACGGCATAGTAGTCAAGCCCAGATTCGACCGCTACCGCCAGATTTCCGACCAGGTGATGGCAATTTTTCATGACCTGACCGACCTGGTGGAACCACTGTCGATGGACGAAGCGTACCTGGACGTTACCCACGTGGTGGAGGCTGGACAGGAACCACGGGCCATCGCCGAGGAACTGCGGCGTCGGGTGAAACAAGAGGTGGGGCTGAACCTTTCGGTGGGGGCCAGCACTTGCAAGTCCGTATCGAAAATTGCTTCGGACCTGCGCAAGCCCAACGGTTTGGTGGTGATACCGCCCGGCTTTGAGTCCCGTTTCCTGACGCCGTTGCCGGTGGGTAAACTGGTGGGAATTGGCCCCAAGTCCGCGGAACAACTCAACCAGGAGAAGATTGAGACTATTGGCCAGCTGGCGGCACAGCCCTTTGACTGGTTCCTGCGCCACTTTGGCAAACGCGCCAGGTCCATCTGGGACCGGGCCCACGGAGCAGACCAGGAACCGGTGCACACCGAGCGCGCCACCAAGTCGGTGAGCGCTGAGAGTACCTTTCCGGACGACCTGAGCGACCCAGAACGCCTGTATCAAGAGTTGGCCGACTTGACCGCGCGGGTGGCCAGGCGACTGTCGGGAAAGGAGCTGCAGGGTAAAACGGTAGCGGTGAAGCTGCGCCTGTCCGACTACACCACCTTCACCCGGCAGACCACCCTGCCCGCCCCAACCAGCTCAGAGGATGCTATCCTGGAAGCCGCCTGGCGGTTACTTTCCGCCGAGCTGGCCCCAGGCCGGGCTTTCCGACTGCTTGGAGTAGGTATTTCTTCCTTTGGAAGGGTGGAACAACTGGCGTTCCCGCTGATTGGAACGTGATCTGTCTGTCAGTAAAGCTAGAACCTCCGACAAGTCGGCGCGGACGTTCCAGGCCCAGACGTCTAGGTCTAAGATTGGCCAGGCAAGTCCAACGCGATCAATAGAGCCAGGTCTAAATTGCTTAGTGTCGCATCAGACAAGGCTCCCCAAGGGTCGCCCAATCTCCTTTTATCAATGGCGCGAACCTGCTCGGCCATTGCAATCGCACTCTGACGTAGTCCGCCCTCGCCGTCGCTAATCCTCACCTGGCTGGGATATACTCTCTGGCCTCGATCTATAGTGCAGGGCACCACCAACACCACCGGACTGTTATCGTTGATGGCATTGCGACTGACAATCACCACCGGCCTATTTCCAGATTGCTCAGATCCCTCGGTGGAGTTCAGGTTGGCATTATAAACCTCGCCGCGTTTCAACGCGATTGCTCAACCTGCTTGAGGGTCTCACTATCGGCTTCGGCAAACTCCTCGGATAGATTTAGCGACTCATCACGGTATTCCTGGTCTGCGGACATTTCTTGGAAGGCGCTATCGATTTCCAGCCGTCGCAAAGCCGCCAGCTCGCGACGAAGCGCGTTGGCGATCAGTTCATTGCGGCTCTTCGCCTTGCCTGCTTCAACGGCCTGGTCAACGGCCTTCAGGAGTTGATCCGGCAATGTCACCGTAGTGCGCACCGTCTGCTTCTGCATTTGCTCACCAATTTAGACATCATTATCGATGCAAAACATAGCATCATTAGTGTCAACTTCCAAGCGGCTAACCGTGTATGCCTCATTACGGTCCCCAAGCGGCTACCGAAACAGGTCCTTGTCCGGGTCACGCAACAGAGCTTGGTGGCTGGCGTCTTCCATTGGCTCATAGGGGTAACCCCGGATGATTGCCACCGGCACCCCCAACACCTTGCCAGTCACCAGCTCGGCCGCCGCCGCCAACTCATCGGCAATGCAGATAACGGTGGTGTACATCATATTGCCGTGGCTATCTTCCTGACCCACGTAGCTGAGCATAGGGTTCAGCCCAGCCACGCCAATGGCCACGTCGGTAGCCCCGTTGCGCCAGGGCCGGCCAAAGGTATCGGAGACGATCACCGCCACATCGACGTTGAGCCGCTCCTTGATGGACTGGCGTATGCGGCGAGCCGAGGCGTCCGAGTCCACCGGCAGCAACGCCACCGTGCCCTGGCCTGGGATATTGGAGGCATCGATACCGGCATTGGCGCAGGTGAAGCCGTGATGCGTCTCACTGATGATGACCCCCCGGTCCATGCGAACTATCCGCTTGCTCTCCCGGAGAATCAGCTCAGTATGCCGGGGGTCGCGCCGGTGGTCTTCTGAAATCGACACCGCCAAAGGCGATGCGGTCACGCTATCAAGGTTCACCACCCGGCCTTCAGCTTTGGAGACTATCTTCTGCGTGACTACCAGAATATCCCGGCTCTCAATGGTAGTTCCCTGAAGTCGGGCGGCCTCAATTATCTGGAGGGCCAGGTCATCACCCGATTTGATTTCCGGCATACCCTCAATGCCAAAGGCGTGTATCTCCGGCGGCATAGCTATCTACCTCGGTGCTGGATATTGAACAATTGCCAAGTCAGGTACTACAAGCTCATGGTTCGACAGGCTCACCACGAACGGGATTGTCCGTTCAGCCTGAGGTTCTCGAAGGATGGCGGGGAAATGTCCGCTCACCCTGAGCCGGTCGAATGGCATCCTAAGATTGATCCAAAAATGAGCCCTAATCCCGACTTTTGGATCAAGGCCCACTTGTGGATAGGAATCTCGCCCCCATCCTCACCTTCTCCCTTGTGGGAGAAGGGACCTGTCCATCTGGGAGAGGGCTAGGGTGAGGTTAGCCACTGGAAACTGCGGCTGAAGTATTAGGAACTAGCGATAGGGGACTAGAGACCGGAATGTCTTGATTCGCTTTAGAGTGATGAGGAGCGAAGCCACAAAATTCCGACGGTCGATATTCTCAGGCTGCTATCTATTACGCTGGTCAGATTGTTTTAAAAGTAGGACGTAGGCTCTGGACAGAAAGGCCTTTAAAGGCTTTGGTTGCCAGCGTGGTGAGGCGACGTCTACAGCTATACTTGTATTTAGTTATCTGTATTTAGTTATCTGTATTTAGTTATCAATGAAGGCTAAGGAGCACTCATGCAGATTTCAGCACCCATCCGTTTACTTAAATCGGGCGTTTTTACGTTGGTTTTGCCCTTATTGGTTTTGGGTGGGCTGGCCTGCACCAACGCCGATTTGAAGCTCTTGGAAGGTGTCCTGGGCGAGGTGGATTCCGTCAATGGGCAGGTGACCATTATAACGGCAGATGGCCGTACCGTAACCCTGACGATAGACACCGAAACATCGGTGGAGACTGAACAGGGATCGGCGGCTTTGGAGGCCCTGGTCCCTGGGGCTGATATTGCGATTACCCTCAATGAGAATGGTGAAGTCGTACGGAAGATCAAGGCCCATCTTGCTAAGGTTGAGGGAAACATCGTCAATATCGATGCGGGTCAAATCACCATTCAAGGAGAGCATGGCGAGTTGGTTACCGTTACTGTTAATGAAGGCACGCGATTTGAATTGGAGGACAACGTTCCCGGGTCTTTGGCTGACCTACAGGTGGGAATGGAGGCTGAAGTGCGGTACAACCCGGAAAACAGTGTTGCTCTTCGCATCGAGACCGAAAAAGAGGACACCGAAATCAAAGGGGCGATAATACACATTGCCGACGATAAAATAACCATCGCCACTAAGCAAGGTCGCCAGGTAACGCTAATTGTAGGGCCTGGGACTCGGATAGACTGGAACGGCCAGGGCCCAGATGGGCTGGACCGTCTGGCGGAAGGTCTGAAAGTTAAGGCAAAGTTCGACTCATTCACGCTTCGGGCATCGAAACTCGAAGTTGAGGAAAATGCAGCCGAGGCGAAGGTTGAGGGTAGATTGGTGGAGGTCAGCGCTGAGCAGATTACGGTGCGCACTGATCAGGGCGTTGAGTTGACCCTGGAGGTCAACAATGCAACTCGAATCAAGCTGCATGACGAGCAGCGGACGCTTCAGGACCTGCCCGTGGGGCAAATAGTGGAGATAAAATACAACCCCATCACTAAGGTCGCTATCCGCGTTGAGGTTGAGGACTAATTGGTTGGTGGATTGGGGCGTTGAGGGTGATCCGTTTAGGGTGATCCATCG
>JACZRM010000113.1 GCA_022576105.1 Chloroflexota bacterium
ATCGGCGGCACCCGCACCGCGGTGGCCCAGCAGCTGGCGGAAGTGCTGGGGATACCGGTAGAAGACGTGCACCCGCAGGTGGGCGACACCGATTCCATCGGTTTCACCTCCAACACCGGAGGCAGCGGCGTGGCCTTCAAGACCGGCATCGCCGCCTATACCGCGGCCAACGACGTCAAGCAGCAGATGATCCAGCGTGCCGCCAAAATATGGGACGTTGACGTCAGCAATGTTGAGTACGAAGACGGGGTAATCCAGCACCAGTCGGACCCGGAACTGAAATTGACTTTCAAGCAGTTGGCCGCTCGTCAGATTCCCACCGGCGGCGCAATTGTTGGTGCGGCCGGCGTGAATCCTCCCGGAGCCGGGCCGGTCCTGGCTACTCATATCGTAGACCTGGAAGTGGATGTGGAAACCGGCAAAGTGGAAATATTACGGTATACCGCCGTGCAAGACGCCGGCAAGGCCGTTCATCCCAGCTATGTGGAGGGGCAGATCCAAGGAGGGGCGGTCCAGGGAATTGGCTGGGCCCTGAACGAAGAGTACTTCGTCAGCGAACAGGGGCAGATGATGAACTCCAGCTTCCTGGACTACCGCATGCCGGTCAGTCTGGACCTGCCGATGATTGACACGGTTATCGTTGAAGTCGCCAACCCCAGCCATCCCTATGGGGTCAGGGGCGTTGGCGAGGTGTGTATCGTGCCTCCCATGGCGGCCATATCCAACGCCATCTACAATGCCATCGGGATTCGCATGACCAAGCTGCCGATGAATCCAGGAGCCATCTTGGAAGCGTTGTGGGAAAAAGAGGGTTCAAAATAGGCGGGGGCGGGCGATAATGGCCGATGTTTGGATACCCCCTCAGATGCAAAGCGTCACCGGGGGGCAGGAGCGGGTGCAGGTGGCGGGGAATACGGTACGCCAGTTGGTTAACAACCTGGAGAAACAGTTTCCCGGTATTAAAGCCATTCTCTACGACGAGGAAGAGGATGACATAATGCCCGGCCTGGCGGTGATCGTAGACGGCGAAGCCAGCCAGCTAGGGCTGCTGGAGCGGATCAACGACGACAGCGAAGTGCATTTTCTGCCGGCTATCGGCGGCGGCTAGTAAGAAGCTTCAGGGGCGGTCTCCAGACCGCCCCCGGCATCCTCCATACAAAAAGGCTAAAACGAGAACCCTTTGCCAAAAATCATTGCTAAAAATCAATGATCGAAGCTAATCCACAGATACCCCCTCCCAGCGCGCAGGCTGCCCGAGAAGTGCGCCGCAACAGCCCTCTGCGGCAGGCGCGGACTTGCTATGACCACCTGGCCGGTGTCGCTGGCGTGGCGGTGATGGATGCCATGCTCAAGCAAGGCTGGTTGGTTCCGGCGGGCGAACCGTCTGGTCCAGTTAAGGGGCGCACCCATTACCGGTTGACGGCCCAGGGCGGCAAGGCGTTGCAGTCGCTGGGCGTAGACTTGTTCCCCCAAAATGGTTCAAAGCGAATGTACGCCTATGGCTGCGTTGACTGGACCGAACGACGGTTCCATCTGGGCGGCGGGTTGGCGGCGGCGATACTTCTAGCCATGATTGAAGACGGAACCCTGCGTAGAGACCCTGGCAGCCGGGTGGCAACGATGCTGAAACCGGTTTCTGGCTGGAAAGACCGCGCTGCTCGCTAGGGCCTGCTTCAGCCAATCTAATTTCCCCGAAATCTTTGCTAAATGCGCTCAACATGTGAGGCGCAAAGGTCTTAGTTGTTAGATTAAATGGCCTTGTTTCTAGCTTGACGTGACAGTGGCTTAGTAGAATCACCTCCAACATTTAGTGGAGGTCTCAACGAATGAACGATCCAAATGCTCAGCAGTCCGAACTGGAAATGCTAACTCTATACTCAACCTACTTCCGTGAATCGCCCATCCCCAGACGAATTTTCCTGAGACCACACATCACCGCCTGGATCGTTGAAGAGTTGCTGTACGATTCTCTGCGATCTGGGGATGCCTATGTCCTGGAACCGACGGGCAATTCTAGCCGTCAGCGATTGAATGGCTAGCTTTGGCGTGGGCCGGGTGCTGATAATTCCCCAGCACCAGGCTATATTAAAAGTCTCTGACAAAGTAGCCAGGTTGTCTCCCTGAGCCCTTCGGCCCAGCTCAGGATAAACTCCGAGAAGGGTCTAAACACCTTGGTATCAGAACCTTTCTAGTCATATGTCCTGCCCGAGAATTCTAACTCTATTAGTTAATTTATAGTCGTACTCTTCTCGCATTGGGTTTTGTGCTGAAGGACTTTAGATTCTTCGTCGTCCCGATGGAATCGGGACTCCTCAGAAAGACAAGAATAATTATTTTGTTAGAGCTTCTAAATCTCCGGCTAAATTTCGGCTTAAATCTCTACCGGTTCAATTTTCACGCTTCGCCCGGTGCGGGCCGACTCGATCATCGCCAGCGTAACCTCCACCACCCGCAGACCATCGATGCCGGTGGCGGCGGGCTGAGTGTCGGTTTCAATAGCGCGCTGGAAGTCCTCAATTTCAGCGGTGAAGTTGTCCAGACGGGTCCCGGAACACACTTCTGCGTGATTGACGGTTTCGCTGACAATTTCAACACGACCCTGCCTGGCCTCCCACAGTGAAGCCCTCCCGCTGATACGGCCGTCGCTGCCGTAGATGGTGAAGTCGTTGCGGGAGTCGGGCAGTAACCGACCGCAGCAAACCGTGCCAATGGTCCCACCGCTGAACCGCAGGGACAGGACGGCCATTTGCTCCAGGGGCTGCTCCTGGGTCTGTCCGTCGGTTATGGCGGCTACTTCGGTTACTTCTTGCCCCAGCATAAACCGCAGGATGTCCACCACGTGGATGCCGGTGCCCATCATCGTAGAGGCATTACCCACCAATTCGGGCTGGTCCCACCACTGGCGCAATCCGGTTCTGGATTGTGGAGCGCCCTGGCCCCTAACGCCGAACCCCCACTGACCTTGGGCCAGGGTCACCCGCCCCAGAGCGCCCTGGGCGATCAATTCTCTGGCCTTGATGTGGCCTGGATGCTGGCGCAGATTGAATCCCACCCCCAATTTGACCCCGGCTTGCCGGCAGGCCTGCACCATCGCCACCGAGTCCTCGATGGTGGTGGCCATTGGCTTCTCCGACAGCACGTGCTTGCCGGCCTGGGCCGCCTTAATGGCCTGAGCGGCGTGCAATGCGTTGGGGGAGGCGATGAACACCGCGTCCACGCGGGAGTCTCGCAGCAGATCGTCCAGATTAGAGTAAGCGGCCTGCGCGCCATGCCGCTGAGCGAATTCTTCGGCCCGGCCCTGGTCGCGGCTGTACACTGCCACCAGCTCGGACCCTTCTGCGGCGGCAATGGCCGGGGCGATTTTGTTGTCCGGATGCAACCCGGTGCTGATGATGGCCCAACCCAGCGTCACTGGACACCTCCTGGCATGAGAATCGAAACACGAAATGAGGCTCTCAACATATGGGAACCAGTGAAGACTGTCAATTGTGGCTGGGTGTCCCACCAATTTTCACCGCAGAGCGCGCCGAGGGCACTGAGATGGATAAGAAACGGAGTACGAATCTCTGCGGCCCCTGTGATCTCAGTGGTGAGATTGTGACCATACTATTGGGACAGCGACCGCCAGTGCGGACCAGTTTTCTTGACAACCTAGCTGCACGGGGCTAAAGTAGGCACCGGTACGCCCACTTTAACAATTTGCAATCCACTTCAGGTCCCGCAAGGGTTTACATGGGCAAGGCGGTGAAATTCCGCTGCGGTTGCGCCACTGTAATCGGGGAGCCGGTTGGCCAAGATGCCACTGTTCTGGCAAGTTCGGAATGGGAAGGCGCCAATCAGGTGATGATCCGTAAGCCAGGACACCAACCTGGGTGATTGGGGCTCTACTCTGCGCTAAACAGATAGGGGTTCCTCGTGGCAGATTTCCCATCGCCGCGAAGTAACTGAAAGAACACGACCCCTGGCAGAGCAAAGCCAGGGGATTTTGTTTTTGGGAAATCGGGCCTGGCGGGTTGAGATCAAGAATAAATGACTAACAGCGCCAAAGGAATATCCATGACCGTGGTGGCGGTGGGTCCTGGAGACCCCCAAATGCTGACCTTGCGAGGCCGGCAGGCCATCGAGGATGCCGACCTGGTGGTCGGTTTCAAGACCGTGCTGAACGTGGTCGAGCAGTGGGTCAAGCAGGGTGAGCTGTGCCCCATGAGCTACCGCGACCAGGAAGAAGTGCTGGACTACGTCCAGGAGCAGGTGCGTCAGGGTAAGTCCTGCGTGGTCTGTGCCTGGGGAGACCTGAACGTCTCAGCCAAGGAGCTTCTGGAGCGAGTCCACCGCCGCGCCGAGCATGTTGAATTAGTCCCCGGCGTTAGTTCCATACAGTTTGCCTGTGCCCGCGCCGGCATCTACATGGAGGATTCCCTCTTCATTACTTTACATAAAAGAGCCGATACCGGTTCAGACCTGGACGAGTTGCTGCTGCACCTGAACCAGGGGATGCGCAACATCATTTTGCTGCCCCGGCCCTTCGACCTGATGCCAGCGCTAATCGGCGCCAACTTGATTGAGGCCGGGATACCCAAAGCGAGGCCGGTGATCGTGTATCAGCGGCTAACCCTGGAAGGCGAGCAGTCCTGGCAGGGAACCCTTGGCGAATTGGCAGCATCGACCGAAGAGTATAGCGACTTGTCCATCTTGGTTTTCCTCAGGCCCAATCAGGAACCGGATTAGCCGGAGAGGTTAGAGAATTTGACCGCCCAACAAACCCGACGCAAAAGCATTGTACTGGTGACCACCGCGGACACCGACATTCTGACCGCAGACCGGTCGGTTGCGGAGCTGAACGCCCCCAATTTCCCCCAGGTAGCAGCCTTCAATCCGGTCGCATTGTCGGGAGAATCGGCCCGGGCGGAATTGCTGCAGGCCGTCGCCGACGCGGGAGTGGTGGTGCTTCGATTGTTGGGCGGCAAAAGCTCCATGCCGGAGGTTTTTGATTCGGTGGTGGAAACTTGCCATTCCCGGGGTATACCTTTGATCGCCTGCCCCGGCCATCAGGAATGGGACGAAGACCTGATCACCGCCTGCTCCGTGCCGGTTGCCGAACTGGAAACCGTGTTTTCCTATCTGATGCGCGGCGGCGTCCAGAACTTCCAAAACCTTTTTCTGTTCCTCAGCGACACCTATCTGGACACCACCTACGGACACGAGGCCCCGGAGCCGGTGCCCTGGGAAGGCATCTACCACCCGGAGGTCCATAGCGGCATTGACATCGACAGCTACATTCAGCAGCGGTTCCAGCCGGACCGCCCTGGTATCGGTCTGCTGTTTTACCGGGCGCATTGGATGAGCGGCAACCTGCAGTTCATCGACGATATAATCCGCGCTTTAGAATCTCAAAATGTCAACGTGCTGCCGGTTTTTTCCTTCAGTTTGAAGCACAACCCAGAGGAAGAGGGCGAGGGCAGCCGCACCCTGACCGAGTATATGCTGGACGCCGACGGCGTTCCCAGAGTAGATTGCATCGTCAACACCATGGGCCTGGCCATGAGCGATCTCAGCCAGGAAGCGGCGACTATCGCCTCGGGCTGGTCGGTGGACTTCCTGAACCAGATGGATGTTCCGGTGATCCAGGGAATCGTCAGCACCGGCACCCAAGAAGAATGGCGGGAGAGTTCGCTAGGGGAATCATACGCGAAAATGCGGGACGATATTCACGACGACTGAAGGTGTGCCGATGGCGTCGGGTGCGTGGCCGACAGCAAATGTTGCTGTCTATATGCCGTTCACAGTGCATGACGACTTCCCCGTCAAGCAGTTGCGATTTGCCAATGGCTCTACCGTATCTGGCAATGTTGATATTGGTGTTTACGACAGTGATGCAGACGGACTACCACGAACACGCCTAATATCTGCGGGTTCCACCGGTCAAACAGATACATTCGATATTCAGCTTTTCAACGTCGCAACAACAACGTTAGTGGCTGCGCTGTATTATGTAGCGGGAGTGCTTGATAATACGACAGGGCAGGCGTTCAGTTTCGCTGCGCCGATGAACACCGGATTTGGGTTGGT
>JACZRM010000114.1 GCA_022576105.1 Chloroflexota bacterium
CTATCCCCTGGTAGTCTTCAGCTACTGGGGGTTTTTATTTCTGACAATTCCAGGTTACCCAGGCGTATGCCCGCTAGCTACAATGCTTCTCTACGAACTTACGTTCTGATTGGAGGCACCATGACTAGAAACGAGTTGGACCGCTATTACGACAAGAAGGTGGTTGAAAGAGACGGGGTTAAGGGGCAAATCTGCCAGGGATGCCAGCAGTGGATACCGTTGGAAGAGAAGGGCCAGCACTTTGAGGCTGAGCACCTGCGGTGACCTGGGAGCGTCTCATGGAGTCGGAGAGCAAGGGCACCGGCTCCATGCTCCCCGCCAGGATGGTGCTGGATTACAACGATGCTGAGGGCACCTACCGGACGTTCTTGGAGACGTTCACAATGAGCGGCGAGACCGGATTTCAGTATGGGCGGTTCTTTGATACCAAAGACGGAGTGATTGAAGACTTCCAGAATCGCGTTGCAAGGCTTTAGCATTAACTTGGGCCTCTCAGTACCCGATTCGTCACAACTGCCTAATTTGGGCTGTCACCATAAGCTGGTAGAATAAGCGGCATTCCAGAATAGAGGCGTACCAGGAATATGCTCCGGGGAGAAAGGCGCTGGTGTTCACGCCCAACGTCGCGGAAATCAGACATGCCGATGTTTGTACAGTGGTGAGTACAAATAGGGGATTCCCGTTCAGGATCTCCCTCGAGATTCCACACACCACTAGGTAGGACTTTAGCTGCCCTTTTCGGCATGTGCGAATTCTCTGGCCCCATCAAGGAACAGCCTGGTAGTCCCGGCAGTAACTTGGGCCAGCCCCATTGCCATAGCTGGTGACTAGGGTCACCTTGTCGCTTGGGTTAAAAAGCTGCGCCAAATCCATTTACTTCCGTTCCTCCCGTAACCTGGCTACTACCCTGACGCTACATTTTGATGAGAGAAGCACATCGAAAATTTCCTTTCGGCATCTTATCTATTATCTACGTTCCGGCAGCCAATGCTGCCAATGCTTGGTGAATATATTGGTTATCCAACCGTGGACAGCTGGGGTGTGTCGCCGGATCGCGAGCCGGATTATTCGGGTCGCCCCCTTCTTTGCCCTGCCGGTACTGTTTCTGGCCGCCGGCTGCGCCGCCGCCATCTCCAGCGAGCCGACTCCGACATTAACCGGAGTTTCCAGCCCACCAACCGCGGCGGCGACCCAATACCCAGGTAATGAGGGTGCCGATCTGACCGAACCGGCGACGTCTCTTCCAACCCCGGGACTTGACCCGCTGGGTGTGCCGGGGCTTGATACCAGCATCGCCAACGTCTCTCTGGAGGAGATTTTGTTCGATACCTTTGGTCGCACCCGGGCTCGCTATGTTCCACTGAACGAGGCCACAGGTGAATTGATTTTGGGGCTGCGAGACGCCATAGCGCCGGTCTACCAGCCGGTATACGGAGGATCGGCGGACCTACCTTGGCTGCAGGATGGTGACCTGGTCATCGGCTACGCCACCGGCGAAGAGGCCTACGCCTACCCGATCAACGTGTTAAACCAGCACGAGCTGGTCAACGACGTGATAGACGGCGTAGCCGTCCTTATTTCCTACTGCCCCCTGTGCGCCAGCGGCATCACCTTCCACCGGGAACTGGACGGACAAACCCTGCTCTTCGGTAACACCAGCGCTTTGTACCAGTCCGATCTGGTGATGTATGACCATCAGACTGGCTCCTACTGGTTTCAAACCGCGGGCGAGGCGGTGGTGGGCTGGTTAACCGGTTCTCGTCTCAGGTTGTTACCATCAGCCACCATGGCATGGGGGGAGTGGAAGGGTCTGTATCCGAACACCAGGTTGCTAATAGGTACCGCCAGTAACCCGACCCGCTTCGCCAGCCCTAGGTACAGTGGGGACCCTTTTTCTGGCTACCAGGACCGAGTAAACGACAACAATTTCATCTTCCCCGTGGACCAAGCAAAGCTGGACGACCGGCTTCCATCCGGCGAGTTGGTTTTGACGGTGGAGGTTGAAGGCGGGGTAACCGCCTACCCTCTTGACCGCATCGGAGACGACACCGTCAATGACCAGGTGGGAGGACAGCCGGTGGTGGTGTTCTCGCGGAAGAACAGCCAGGCTGTGGGAGCCTTCTCTCCGATAGTGGATGGCCAGACCCTGTTCTTTGAATATCGGGCCGAGGATGCTCTCTCCTCGGATCGGCAGACTGGGAGCGGTTGGGACGCGAGGGGTCGGGCCATCAGCGGTCCCTTGGCCGGCACCCAGTTGCAACGACTGGACACCCGCCGGGCCTTCTGGTTCTCCATCGTGATTGCCTTTCCGGGTGTCAACCTCTACTTGCCGTGAGGAAGGATTTTGTCGACGCAGCGAAGGCTCGCTCCTGTGGCTAGACGCAGTTCCGCTAGACCCGGTGACGGTATGAGTTTCCACCTTCGTGTACTCATAGGTCACCGACTACTATATGGTGGCAGGGGTCCTGATGGCCTCTTAGCCAAACCCCACTGGAGCTCACCGCCTTGCGTGGGTGGGTATCGTGGGCCAAACTCGCCGCTATTCACCATTCCTGGAATACCCCTTCGAGATCCTGGCTTGCCAGGCGTGGGTACAGTTGTTGGACGCCCCGCCTATGTTAGGTTGACGAGGTCTTTACCATGGCGAAACGCAAAACCGGAAGCCGGGTGACCAAAACGGCCAGAGCAAATTCCCAACGCCGCCGCAGATATTACCGGTGGCTAGCTGGATTGGGTGGTACGGCCCTGGGGGCAATCGTGGTCGCGGTCATTCTAAGCTCCGTATTTGGGGCTTCAGACACTACATCCTCGGGCGCATCGGAGGATCTGGCCCCTAACTTCTCCTTCACCCTATACCAGGGCGAGGATAAGCTGGGCGCTGAAAAGTTGGACTTTGCCCAACTGCAGGGTAAACCCATCGTCCTCAATTTTTGGGCGGGGCTGTGTCCGCCCTGCCGCGCCGAGATGCCGGACCTGCAACGCTTCTACGACGAGTCCAAGGACCAGGTCACTCTGATCGGGATCGACATTGGCCCGTTTATGGGCCTGGGCTCTCACCGCGATGCACGAAACCTGCTGCGGGAATTGGATATCACTTACCCAGCCGGGTTCACCAACGACCGCGGTATTGTCCGCAAGTACGAAGTGTTATCGATGCCAACTACCGTGTTCATCGACTCCCAGGGGGAAATATTTGAGAGGTGGACCGGTGCTTTGAATCGGGACATCCTAGCCAGCATTACCGATGCGATGCTACATCGCGAAGGCAAGTAGTTGCCCTATTCCGCTGATAGTCGGCTGTTCTAATTACGGACAATACTGGCACGTCATCCGACGTGCTGACAACGAACCGAGGGGCCTTAGACAGATGTGAAAGACTCTGACCAGCACAGGCTCGGGGATTTGCCTCGGATGGTCCGAGTCTATTCCGTACTGCCCGATCCCTCAGCAAATCCTAGCAACCGGCTTCTTGCAGGCTTCTGCATTGGCTTTCGTACTCCTCGTTCTTGAGGCTTTTAGGTACTTCCTCGGCACTAAGGAACTGTCATGAAATAACTTGACCTTTATGGCGCCAGGGGCTATCCTTTAGGTGTGATAGACGAAGCTGCCATTCAAGGTCGTTACCAAGCCATCGCTCCCCTGGTAGACGAACGGGTGCGGCGGCTCGTGCTTGGCTCGGAGGCAGTAGCCGCCGGGCGTGGCGGTCAAAGGGCGGTGGCAAGGGCCACCGGCGTCTCCCGGGGGACGATCCGCCGGGGGATAGGCGAGTTGGGCGAGCCGAACGCGCCAGGCAGAAAGGGCCACATCCGGCGCCCGGGAGGAGGCCGGAAGCGCACCGTCGAGCGCGATCCCGGGCTGCGTGAGGACCTGGACCGGCTGGTGGAGCCGACCAGCCGTGGGGACCCGGAATCGCCGCTGCGCTGGACCTGCAAGAGCGTGCGGCAGCTGGCGGCGGAGCTGAAGCGCCAGGGGCATCAGGCCAGCCATCGCATGGTGGCCGAACTGCTCCATGAAATGGGCTACAGCTTGCAAGCCAACCGCAAGACCCTGGAGGGCACGGAACACCCGGACCGCAACGCCCAGTTCGAGCACTTGAACCACGCGGTGCAGCTGCAGCTCTCTCTGGGGGAGCCGGTGATCTCCGTGGACACGAAGAAGAAGGAGCTGGTCGGGCCCTTCAAGAACGGTGGGCGGGAGCTGCGCCCTAGGGGTATGCCGGAGCAGGTCCTGGTGCATGACTTCTTGATTCAAGAGTTGGGCCGGGTCAACCCCTATGGGGTGTACGATATTGCCCAAAACGAGGCCTGGGTCAGTGTGGGGACGGACCATGACACGGCGGCCTTCGCCGTGGAGAGTATCCGGCGCTGGTGGCGCGCCATGGGCCAGTCGCTTTACCCAAACGCCACCCGGTTGCTCATCATGGCCGATGCCGGCGGCAGCAACGGATACCGGCTGCGCCTGTGGAAGCTGGAGTTGCAGAAGCTGGCGGATGAGATGGGTCTGGAGATGGCAGTATGTCACTTCCCGCCGGGGACTAGCAAATGGAACAAGATCGAACAACGCTTGTTCTCCGCCATCAGTCAGAACTGGCGGGGCAAGCCGCTGGTAAGCCACCAGGTGGTGGTGAACCTGATTGGGGCGACCACGACTCGAACGGGGCTGCGGGTGCGTAGTGAGCTGGATACCAACCGGTACCCACCAGGGCGCAAGGTGTCGGACGATGAACTGGAAGCCATCTACTTGTGCCGGGATTCCTTCCATGGCGAATGGAACTACTCTCTCCTACCTCGGGTCCAGCTGCTCAATTGACCTAATTATTCTGTGACACTCCCTAAGGCCGGCAAGGGTAGGTCTGGTAGCTGAAAACCCCTTGCCCTGGGTTTTTAACGTGGGGTTATTTGCCGGGGCAGCAGATGAGGGTGACCCAGTCTTCCCGCTGACAAACCTCCTCTATCACGAACCCCACCTCCACTAACGCTTCCTCCGCCACCGCCCTCTGCTCATCAATTATTCCGGAAGCGATTAATCTTCCCTCGGGGCCAAGTACCGGCAAAAGGGAGCCAGCCCGTTCTTTGATGACTCGGGCGGAGATATTGGCCAGCGCTAGGTCGTAGTGCCCCTCCGCTGCCAGCCGGTGGGGAAGGGAGCCCTGGGCCACCGTTACTTTATCGCCCAGTTCCGAATGCCGGAAATTTTGCCGCGCGGCCTTTACCGCCACCGGGTCGGTATCCAGAGCCAGCACTTCACCAGCCCCCAGCTTGATTGCAGCTATAGTCAAGATGCCTGAGCCGGTGCCCAGGTCCAGCACCGCCGCTCCGGGATGTACCAAGCGCTCCAGGGCCTCCAGACAGGTGTAAGTGGTGGGATGATATCCGGTGCCGAAGGCCAATCCCGGGTCCAGGTCGATCACCCGGTCCTCCGGCTCAGGCTCGTAATCAATCCAGGAGGGCTTGATGACCAGATGCTGGCCCAGCTTGAGCAGGTTGAAGTGGGATTTCCAAGCGTTCTGCCAGTCCGCATCGTCCTCCAATGGTTGCACTTGCAACTCTCCCAGCGGGTGGAGGATGCTGCACAAATTCACACCGACCTCGATGTGCGCGAAACGCTGGCGGGATGTCGAGGGTAAATAGGTCCGCAGAATCACCTGATTGGCCCCCAAAACCTCCATGGACATCCCGTGTCCGTACCGGTCGAACAGATAGGATATGGGTTCCACGTACTCGAAGGGCACTATAATGCTGATTTCCTGCCAGGTCATCTATCCTCCAGATGAAAAATGCCCAATCAAAAAACCCGGGAGCTTCCGCTCGCCGGGTCTTTACCTGCTGCTATCGCTGATCTCTGACGAAAGTTCCCAACTTTCCCGGCCCACATTCCCCTCGGTCTCACTTTGAAAGAGCGCGTTGAAAGAGCGCGATATAGGAGGATATCCCCAAAGGCCAGGCGCCTACGGGGGGAAGACCCCCGGCAAACCCGGTGACGCTGCCGGGTCACCTAGCTGAAGGCGCCCTTCAACCGAGCACACAGTCCCTTATCGCCATCTTCAC
>JACZRM010000115.1 GCA_022576105.1 Chloroflexota bacterium
GGGCTAAATAGCCTGCCCGACTTAATACGCTTTTTGCGCATCAGGGTAACGACTTACTCTTGTCCACGAAATGTCCACGAAATGAACGGCATCAGAAAAACAAAATGCAAGTATTGGCAATTACTGAGCGTCAATTACGAACTGTAACGCACTAAAAACGGCCATAACGACGATTGACGTACAACTTAAAATCCGCTACCCGCAAGGGTGTGTGGGTTCGAGTCCCTCCCTCGGCACCAGAAATTGAGCACAAAAGAAGCCCCTGGAGCATATCCAGGGGTTTCGCTATTGGCCGGGTGTGCACGAAAGCAAATCTGCGATGCCATACCGATAGCGTGAGTGTTGGCTGACCTCTTGGTTCCTGGAGGAGGAGTCTGGTATTCAATTGACCGCCCGGCAAAGCACGAAAAAATACTTGCAAGGTGGCTGGGGTAGTATTTACCACTCCACGAATCGCATTGCAGTTGACGGGCTTGGGTTGCCGCTTTATAGTTGCAAATCACACCGCCGGGGGTGGCAGGTTCAGGGAATTCCCAGATTACTGGCAGTAAGGAGGGTCATGTTGCAGCCCCAACTAGTGGAGCAAGTCCTCCAGAAGCTGGGATTCTCCACTCCCCCGAAGGAAGATTTATCGGGACTGTCAGCGATCTACGGTCGTTGGTGCCGCAACATACCCTTCGACAACATTCAGAAGCGCATTTTCTATTCTGGTCTCGCCGAGGGTCCAATCCCGGGACACAACTCGGAGGATTTCTTCCAGAGTTGGCTCGCTTATGGCACCGGCGGCACCTGCTGGGCCAACAGTCACGCGATGCATGACTTGCTTGAAATGGTGGGTTTCGACGTTGTGAGAGTGGCCGCAACCATGCTGGTGACCCCAGACATCGTAGGCCCAACGCACGGGACGGTGTTCGCGAGGATCGATGACCGACAATACTTGGTGGACGGTTCCATGCATACCGAATCACCGGTGCCGGTCGAGGAGGGTGACCCGGAAAGAGTGCACCACCCAGCCGAACGTGTCCACTTGGAACTGCGGGAAGGTCACTGGCATGTGCGTTGGCACCCGGCCCACCGACCGGACGGTCTCTGGTGCCGCATAGAGCAGGTGGATGTTCCCAGAGAACGGTTCAACGAATATCATGAGCGCACCCGCAGCAGAAGTCCGTTCAACGCCTCACTATACGTGCGCCTGAACCACGCTGATCGAACCACCACTATTAACTCGGGCGAAAAATTAATCACGAAGTTGGACGGACAGCCAGTAAGCATTCCGCTGAGTGACGACGAACGGGTTCAGGTACTGGTCGAGGAATTCGGCATTGACGAGAGTCTTGCCGCCAATTTACCCGCTGATGAGCCTCGATCATCCTAGCCCATTTTGTGCGGTTAAACACTGGTTTACCACCGGCGCCCTCTCCCGTCCCGCCTAGCTCCTTCCTCCGCAGCCACCATTACGTCCCAATGCTGTCCGTCCCGCAGCCCAGGCCCGGGCTAACCCTTCCCTGACCAGCGGTCAATACTCCTGGCTTCATCGGGTACACGTCGCACAGAATTCGTCCGTACTGATCACCTGGTCTCGGCCCCAATCCACCCTAACAGCGCCACCGGTCAGGTCTTGTAACCGCTGCCAGCTCCGTTGCAGCACGGTTCTCCGCGCTCAGGAGTGTCTAAGCTGAACAACAGCGGCGACACCTGGGAGGACTGGGCGCCGTGGGATGTAGCCGACATGGTCAAGTCGGCCCCAGCTGCCGGGGAAGACGCCGAGGGGTGGCCGAAGAGCTAAGAGACTCGCCAACAAAATGGAGGCGCGCTGAGCCAAGGGCTCAGTTAATCCTGAGCGATGGCCGAGCAGCACAGTGTGAAAACAGTGAAGGGTCTGGAGTGGGGGCAGTAACCCTCCAGACCCTTGGGTCAGGCCACTTTCGGCCCTTCACCCGACTTTTTTTCGCGTGCCTGGAATTAGCGCAGGGCCATGCCGAACACAACCCTAACACCTTCGCCAGGGGGGCCACCGCAGGCCGGTTTTGGGGCGCGGCTACTCTAAATATTATCCCCCAACGCTGTTAGGCTAACATCCACCATTACCCATCGAGGGCCGGCCTGCAGGAGATATTGCCAGATGACCTTGAGATTTCTATTTCCCCTGGCGGCGCTAGCCCTTGTTTTCATGCTCCCCAACATTTCAACCACCAGCGCAGACCAGACTATCCAAAGTGAAATTGGCCGAATCGCCGAGACCGGTGCACCCATGGAGTCGTCCCATGATGCAGCGGCCACCGGCCGGGGACCGGGTTGGACCCAAATGTGGGAGGTGAATCGGGAGTGCATCGTTGAAATATTAGGGTATATGCCCGAGAGTCTCAGCGATTTGCCAGCGCAGGAAAGGGAGAAGGTACTTCAGGCCTGCGCAAAACTGGTCGATGGTGTGCCGGAATTAGGCGGGGACGGAAGCCTGGTCAGCGTAAGTCTGGATGCCGGTCAAGACTCGGTGGCCGGTGCTGGACAGGAACCGTCCTTACTGCGGGAATTGGAAGCCCTGGACTTATATTGGGGCGATAAGATCGATCAATCTGAACAGGAATGGAACCGGCAGATTGACGTTCTTAATCAGGAATACTACCGCCAGGACCAGTATTGGACCAGGGAAATGGACCGCAAACGCCAAGAATTCACCAGCGAATTGCAGCTTATCGACGGAAAGATCGCATCGCTAAAGGAAGAATGGGCCGCAGAAGCCCAGGAAATCCAATGGAAGATCGACAATGCTGACATCCGCAGAGTGGCCAATCTACAAAGGTGGCTGTCGACTGGACGGAGAGAATTCGCGGCCCAGAGAGATGAACTAGAGCTATGGCGGCAGGGATTAGAGCGCGACATGAATCTGCAGCTTGGGCATCTGGAAATCTCCCAGGCTGAGGAATTGGACAGTATCGCCCTTCAGCAGGAACGGCTAAACCAGGACAAGTCCAATGAATCGACCCGTTTGGAACAGGAATGGGCCAGCGAGCAGGTCCGGCTGCGACACGAATTTGACGCCAAGGTTGACTTCCAGACCCAACAACGCCAAGAAGAGCCGACCAACTACTTTGGGCAGGAAACTCCACCGGCCTCTTCACCGGACTCGTCAAAGTTCAACTACTTAGCTGGCGATTCTCCAGACCCGGTCGATGCCGATATCCAGACCCAGCGTGGGTTTTTCATCAACCGGCAAGGCTCCTCGTTGAATACCGACACCTATCGGTTGCAGGACCCAAGTGTACTGGCGATGATCGGGATTCTGGCCACGCTGGCCACTGCAGTGCTCACCCTGGTAAGAGGCAGGTAGCAACATGGCAAACGTCAGAACCCCAGACCAACACGAATATCAGAACACCTTGCTGTCGCTGATTGGCAGGACAATTATCACCGCCGTAGTCGCGCTGCCTTTCCTGATTGGCGGTATCTACAGTTTCAAGGTAGCGGAAGTACCTTACTGGGCTTCTCTGGTATTTGTCGGAGTGGGCGCCCTACTCTTGATAATTGGCGTATACCTTAGCTTCACGTCGTCGTTCCCCTCGCCGTCCCTGATTAACGGTGAGGAGCGGCTGATAGTTCGGCATCCTTCAATGCGGACCGCCCACGCCAGGATGATGCTGAGCATTCCTTTCTTCTTGGCCACTGCGTATCTGTTTTGGTTTACCGAGTACCCCTACGTATATCCCTTCGTCTCCTTCGTCTTAGCCACGTTCTTGTTCTTTCGCGGAGCGGCCAAGTACTGGATCAATCTTCACGTTACCTACACCATCACCAACCGCCGGGTGATCAACATGTACCGGTTCCTGTGGCTGCACACCACCGAAATCCCGGTGTCCCGAATCATCTCTATCTCAGAGGCGCGCAGCTTCTTTGAGATTCTCACTGGGCGGGGCAGCGTGGTGGTATCCAGCGGCATCGGCAGACACCAGACTATCCGCATTGAGGACATCAGCGATCCCGGGCCGGTGGGTGCGGTGCTGCGGGACCTGCTGCCCTAGCCGGGCTATTTCTGCAGGCTTCTGCGTTCGCGGTGCCGTATACCAAAAATGCAAATCAAGTCCAATCGAGTCCACTTCCGGCAGCGTAACCGGTGCTAGCAAGAAAGGCAGCCCATTCAGGGCTGCCCTCTTTGCTGCCAGATTAGTGTTGACCCTCAGCTCCCTTTGAGCCAAACTCCTACCGTCAATTTAGGGTGTTGGGATTACCGGCAGGGCAGCAGCAATCGGATTCTCGACCGCGGCATCAAGACAGTTGGCATGACCGAAGCCGTTGGTCAAATCAAATATGATGTTGTCGGGCCGAGTGGCGTCTCCACTCACGCCGTTTGGAACATAGTCCAGCCCCAGGTTGTTTCGCGTCCGCCAAGCAATGTTATGGTCGGCGCATGATGTGTCGCCGCTGACGCCGACAGCTCCAACCAGGGTTCCCTCACTATTGTACAAGGCCAGACCGCCCCCAAATACATTGACCCCGCCGATTTTCTTTCCAGACATAGGGTCATTGGATTGCCCGTAATTCATAGCATTACCACCGTAGGCAACGTCAGTATCGACCGGGTTACTTTCTTGCAACCCGAACAGGCTGTTACCTGGCTGAACCGGCACAAATAGATTGGCGGTGGCTAGTGCCAAACCGGGCAAGCTGAAGGCGTTGGCCGTGTTGGCCTTTTGAGCCGAAATCACCCGGCTTCCGGGCCATTGGTCTCCCCGATTCCCACCAGTGAACGCGACGTTGCATACCTGCCCGTCCCGGTTCACAATTGTTCCCCACATATCCAAGTCAAAACCACCATTATTCTCGTTTCTGGCGTCAGTCAGGGCGCTTTGGAGATCGCCGTGGCTGGGCAGATTCTGACAAGCAACTCCCCCATTTCCTCGGTCCGCCGCTACAATCTGACCCGTAAATGAGCCGAAAGCTACAAACACACCGACCGCTCCCAACACAAACAAAGCACCGATCAACAAAGTGACTGTAAGGTTTTTCCTCATGACTATCCTCCTCTTCCAAATTACCCAGATTCCGTTAGCTGAGGCCCTAGCTAAATGGAATGAAGGTGGATGGGACAGTAGTACGGTCGTAGAGTTATGTCAAGTAGGTGCAGCTCTGTTTAGGACGGGCCTATGGGTGGCCTATCGTTAGAAAGGAGGCAGCCGCAAATGGGCTGCCTCCTTAGTTATCAGATAGGTGTTGGTGCTCAAAGCGGGGCTACTCCGGTGGGAAAACAACCTCGGATATGCTCACCGTACCATCCGCGCTGACTGACTCGATGGTGAATAGCGTCCCCATTCCGGCATCAAGATTCACCGAGGTGAAAACCTCATTGACGATGGCCATCAAGCCGCTGTAGCTAGAGGTGTTAAAACTGTATCTAGAGGTTGCTTCACTGGCGATGGCGTTGATGGTACCCGACCCGATATCGTCGCCAACTCCGATGGCGAAGACCTTGTACGCCGCTGCATCTGATGCGGCATTGATGGCGGCATTACCGTTACCGGCAGTGTCGTCGCCATCGGTAATCACTACCACCAGATTCGGCACCGGATATGGGGGGTCTACCCGGTCGCCCAAGCCGGTGTCAAATTGCGCGCCAGCGGCATTCAAACCAGCCACGATGTCGGTACCGGCGTCCAGATCGGGCGCGCCTTGCACCATACCGTTGATCCCATTGTGCAGCGGTTCCGACGAATTGTGCACATCAACATCGGTCATATCAACCACCGATACGGCACTGCCTCGAAAACGGACGATCCCAATCCGCATTCTTCCGTCCGCGATCTCCAGGTTGAAGGCGTCTACAATGGCGTTGGCCGCCAGCTTCAGGTAGACAAGCTCGGCGGCATCTACGCTGCCGCTAACATCCAATAATAGAACCAGGTCAATGTAGGCAACCTCGCTGGCCTCACCGCCAGAAGTCTTGGCAACCGTGATGGTACAGCCATCAAAGGTATAAACATCAGGCGTCCCAAGCTCTATACCATCGGCGTAGCCCATCT
>JACZRM010000004.1 GCA_022576105.1 Chloroflexota bacterium
CTTCAAGTTGTTGAGCAACAAGTAACCGACCAGTAAGCGCCGGGGGGTTAACTCCAAGCCAGTAGAATTTTGACCTTGAGAGGAGGACAAGCAGACACAGCCAAGATTCATCGCCAAGGCGCAGAACATATTGACCTTGAGGCACCGTCTGAGTAAACTGCTAACATCGAGCCATCGGTGGCGCCAGATTTCGTAAGGAGGAAATTGTCATGGGGATTCAGATCATGCGCATTGGACACATTGGAATTCTGGTATCTGATTTCGAGCGGTCATTCAAATTTTACACCGAGATAATGGGCTGCAAGGTAACTAATCGGCGGCGGCGGCCCGACGGCAGCGAGAGCGCTTTCCTGAGATTCGACGACACGCACCACGACTTTGTCATCGCCACCGCGCCAGCGGGGGTGGATGTCTCTGAAGCCACCCCCCACCGCGAACGCCTAATACAGCAGATTGCCTTTCAGGTGGAGAATCGGGACGAGTTCATGCGAGCCTTGGCCCATCTGCACACCAACGGCGTTGAGATTATCAACGGCCCGACGACCCACGGAATTGAGAGCGGCGGCAACATTGAGGGAAGCGGCAGCCGGTCCTTCTACTTCTGCGACCCGGACGGCAACCGCCTGGAAATTTTCACCGACGGCATGAAGGTCCCCAACGGCGAGGAGTTCCCCCGGGCGGAGTACGCCGACGCCATCCGGGACTTCATGGAGAAAAAGGCTAACAAAGCGGCCGTACCCGCAGATTAGAATAACTCTCTGCTAGCAGGACAAAAGCCCTCACTCTTTTGAGTGAGGGCTTGGTCATTCTTATACCGTTTCTGTATATAAAGTTTGTGTAAGGTAGGGGCGCACGGCCGTGCGCCCCTACGGAATCACCCACCCTTGTACAATGGGGGTGATCGCTTTGTTTCAAAGGTGATGACTTCGGCCTATGTTTTGGTCCTACATGAAATGATATATGTCACCCTGAGAGTAGCAAAGGGTCAAAAATCCAGAGAATTAGATTCTTCGCTTTGCTCAGAATAACATTTGAGTCCGGGCCAGCGGAGGGGCTTATCAACCAGACCCCTTAAGTCCACTGCACAAACCCCATGCCGCAGCCGGTGCCGGCCGGGGTGCGGTAGCAGGGCACATAGTCCAGCGTCTTGGCTTGCAGATGCTCGGCTGCTCCGGCCGCCGCAATCCAGTTGCGAATCTCTGAGTTACCGGAGTTGAGCTTTTCTCGAGGCAAGGAGAACAGCACATCGGTATCCCGGTTCTCAAACCCCTTCAGTACGCTGTTGTCCAGTTCCTGGTCGATTACAAAGTGGCTCAATCCGCCCGACGCCACCACCGCAACTCTGGCGTCGCTGTCCCAACAGTCCACCGCCCGCTTCACCGCCTGGCCCATTTCGTAGCACCGTTTGGGCGTAACCTGATTGGGCGGATAGTAGGTGTTGATCATCACCGGCACCGTTGGGATTGCATTACCCTGCATAATCCGCTGGTGAACAAAGCCAAAGGCGTGACTCATGCCCTGACCTGGTCTGACCCGGTTGGCATGCGCGGTATCAAATTCGTGGTCCGTCAGGTATTCAATGATGTGCCGGCCCAAATCCGACGCCACCGGGTAGTCGATCTCAGTATCGGCGGCCCAGCCCCAAGACGATGCCCGGCGGGATGCCGGTGTCGCGTCGTCATACTTGGGTGGGACATTGGGGAAGGTCTCACCCCAATAGACCAGCAAGGCCGGCATGTTGTCCTCGTGGAACAACTCCAACTGGTCGTTGCCCATTATCAGCACCACGTCGGGGTTCGCCTGCTCCAGAGTTGCACCAAGGGTGGCGATGGCTTGCTGGCAAGCGGCGTGGCGCGTCTTGAACCGCTCCGGCCCAATTTCCTTGGACAGTGCCGGGTCGGCCATGTCCAACAGCTGATCGTAGGTATAAACATTGCCGTCGGTGGCATGCAGCTCTGGGTTCCCCTGGTCCCGTGCGCCGTGTTCATGCCACAATTCGGGCGGAGTGCTCAACTGCGGGCTGTGGGGAGTTCCTAGACCCAACACTATTTCGGCCATCGCTATGCTCCTTGTCTCAACTTTTGGCTCCCATCCGCCGGCAAAGCCGCTAGGTTTTTGCGGCCATTCTTCGCTTTTTATCCAGTTCAAGGCGTCCGGCAGTTCAAGGCGTCCGGTGAACTAACGCGAGTATAAATAGGCCTGCTGGCGCGGTCAACTGCAATGCCAATTTTAAGATGGATAGCGGGTTCTGTGAGGTAAGCCCTGCACCGATGAATCTTAGACAGTGTATCAGTTTGGCATTCAAGAACCGGGCTTTGTCGCACCGGCGAACGCCGGTGTCCAGATACCGTCGCTGTGCCGACGCTCTATTGGATTCCGACTTGCGCCGGAATGACCAGAACTAAACCGACACACTACCGTTTCTCGTGAAGCCTTTTCTATTTGCCATATTCCGGGTTATAATAATCACCATCAACAATCTAGGTTGCCAAGCACGAGACTGCCTTTGCGCCGATCCCGGTCAGGCCAGCGCCCGGCCTGGCGAATTCATCATAAGCGAACCTTGAAGCAACACTTGATAGGAAGGTGATATCCATGCCGAGCCGGGATGAAATAGCCTTGATGGCCCACCTGATGCGACGCGCTGGATTCAGTGCGTCCCGAGAAGAGCTGGAGACCCGCGTCGCCACTGGTTACGAGGCAACGGTCGAGGAGTTGCTCCACCCCGAGAACGAACCACCGGTGGACGAAGATGTGCTGTTCCGCTATTTCCCCAATTTTGAGGGTGGTATGGCCCCGGTGCAGTCGCAGGCCCACTGGCTCTACCGAATGATCAACACGCGGCGACCGCTGGAAGAAAAGATGGTCCTGTTCTGGCACCAGCTTTTCGCCACTGGAAACTCGAAAATCGACAACCCGCCGGAAATGGTCCAGCAAATCGCCACCTTCCGACGCCACGCCCTGGACACCTTCCCCAATATTCTTACCGAGTTGGCCAGGAACCCGGCCATGATCTTCTGGCTGGACAACAACGGCAACCACAAGGGCGCCATCAACGAGAACTGGGGCCGCGAGTTGCTGGAGTTGTTCTCCATGGGCGTGGGCAACTACTCTGAGGACGACATCAAGGAAGCCTCCCGCGCTTTCACCGGTTGGACCATCGCCCCCAAGATTCCCCGCCTACCCTTGGGCCGGTTTTACTGGAACTTTGAGTACAAGCCCGAGGACCACGATTACGAAGCCAAGACCTTCTTGGGGCAGACCGGCAACTTCAACGGTGAGGACATTATCAACATCGTGGTACAGCAGCCCGCCACCGCCAAATTCCTCTGCCGCCACCTCTACAACTTCTTCGTCGCCGATGAAGTGCAGGTGCCCGCCTGGAACGATACTCCGCCCAAAGACCCGGAGGCCATCGAGTTGATGACCCAGGCCTACTTTGAGTCCAACTACGATCTGAAGGCCGTACTGCGGCTGATGTTCAACTCCGACTTCTTCAAGAATTCCCAGTTTGCCCGGGTCAAAAGCCCGGCTGAGATGGTGGTTAGCACATTGCGATTTTCCGGCAGCTTTGACGGCCCCCGGCTGGGCTATCAAGCCGCCGCCGCCGAATGCGGGTTCCAGGGTCAGGAATTGCTGAACCCGCCCAGTGTGGAGAGTTGGCACACCGGCGAGGAGTGGATCGACGGCGGCGCTCTGGTGCGCCGGGTCAACTTTGCCGCCAAGTACCTCTCCGACACCAAACTACCGGGAATCCGCGCCATAGTTGAGCGATTGAAGGCCCAGGGAACCCTCACTCCGGAAGAGTTGGTAGACCAATGCCTGGACCTGCTGGGACCACTGGAAGTTGGCGACGCCACCCGCAGTGAGTTGGTGGCCCAGGCCGGTGAGGGAGGAGACTTTCGCTGGGACAGCGAGGCCGCCGCCAATGACGCCGAGCGGCGCGTTGGCGTAACCCTGGCCCTGGTGGCCGCCTCTCGTGAGTACCAGTTCGCCTAGCTAAGACCGCAGCATATCCCAATCCCGGAGCCGCCGATAATTGACCAAGACGATAGGCAGGAGAGACCAATGACAGTAACCAAGAAAGACCCGGTATTAGTTGTCCTGCAGATGACTGGAGCCAACGACCCGCTGAGCACGGTTATCCCCTACACCAATCCCCACTATCGGGACAACCGGCCCAATGTGGGCATCGCCGAAGACCAGGTATTGAAGATTAACGATGAGCTGGGGTTCAACCCCAATATGGGCCCGGTCAAAGAGCTCTGGGACCAGGGTAAGGTGGCCATTATTCAGGGCATCGGTTACGAAAACTCACCCCGCTCCCACTTCCGCTCCATGGACATCTGGCACACCTGCGAGCCGGACAAGGTGGGCACCGAAGGTTGGGTCGGTCGGGTGAGTCGAGACCTGGACCCCACCGGCGAGAATGTGCTCAAGGGCATCAACTTCGGTCAGGGATTGCCCCGGGCGTTGGCCCTCAAGGGTGTGCCGGTGACCTCGGTATCCGACCTGGCATCCTACGGCGTGCTAACCGACCTCCCGGTGGCCGAAAGCCAGGCCGAGCGGGACCGCATGTTGGACATCTTCGCCCGCATCTACGCGCCTACCGTTGGCGCCGGCCCGGTGATGGACTACCTGAGCCAGACCGGCCAGAACGTGCTGGATGGCGCGGATACTCTCAAAACCGCGCCGCAGAAATACAGTTCCACCGTAGAATACCCCGACACGCCCATTGCCAAAGCCCTGAAGAGCGTCGCCCAGGTGCATCTGGCCGACCTGGGCACCCAGGTTTTCTACACTCAGCACGGCAGCTTCGACACCCACTTCAACCAAGTACCATCCCACACGAAGCTGTGGACTGATATGGGCCAGGCCATCGGCAGCTTCTTCGACGACCTGCGGGAGCATGACGCATCGGACAACCTGATCATGATGCTGTTCACTGAATTCGGCCGCCGGGTCAAGGACAACGGCACCGGCACCGATCACGGCGCGGGTGGAATTGCCTTTGTCATTGGCGATCCGGTCAAGGGCGGATTGTACGGCACCTACCCGTCGTTGAAGCCCGAAGACCTTAGTCAGGGTGACCTGGCTCCCAATTACGACTTCCGGGGATTCTATTCATCGGTGCTGGAGCCGTGGCTGGGTCTGGATGCTGTGCCCATCGTCGGCGGCAAGTTCGAGCAAATGAGCTTCGTCTAGTCGCCGACCCGGAATTCGCTCAGAAATTAACCGCTCATCTTGAGGCAGTCGCCTGAACTAATCGAAGGATGACGGGAAAATCTCTCGCCCTTTGGGGAGGCAACAATGCTAACTACCATCGCCGCCGGTAGAGTCTTTAACTTCAGCCACTGTCTGGGCATGTACGCCATGGCCGCTCAGGGGTTCTGGGACCCGCTGGACTTCGCCTTTGGCAAGAACGGCAAGATGTACGTGGTCAACCGGGGCGCTGAAGAACTGGGGCAGCGGGTCACCATCTGCACCACCGACCACGAGTTCATCAGCCAGTTCGGTGGATTCGGCTCCGGCGACGGGCAGTTCATCTGGCCGGTCTCCATTGATATCGATAGCCAGGACAACGTCTACGTCTCCGACGAGAACCTGCAGCGCATTACGGTCTTTGACCCGGACGGCAAGTTTCTCAGCAAGTGGGGCGCCTCCGGCAGCGGCGAAGGCCAGCTAAAAGGGCCGGCGGGCATTGCCTTTGACCAGGAAGACAACCTGTACGTGGCGGAGAGCCACAACCACCGGGTTCAAAAGTTCACCAAAGACGGGCAGTTCATTCTCCAATGGGGCAGCCAGGGCGACGGAGACGGACAGTTCAACTCTCCCTGGGGCATCTGCGTTGACCACAACGGGGATGTTTACGTGGCCGATTGGAAGAACAACCGGGTGCAGAAGTTCTCTGCCCAGGGACAGTACCTGAGACAGTTCAAGGCCACTCCCAATGGGGGCGACCTGAACCGCCCCACCGGTGTGGCAGTGGATGCCGACGGCGATGTTTATGTGACCGACTGGGGCAATCACCAGGTACAGATTTACGGTCCGGACGGTGAGTTTGTCACTACCCTGGAGGGCGATGCCCAAACGCCTTCTCCCTGGACGCAGACCTACCTGGAGGCAAACCCGGAGATTATCAAGCAGCGGCGGCGGGTAAACCTGGAACCGGAGTGGCGATTCCGGCGGCCGGTTGCTGTGAATATAGACTCGGACGGCAACATCTACATCGCCGAATCCGTGCGGCACCGCTTCCAGATCTACCAGAAGGAAAAGGACTACGAGGAACCTGCGCTGAATCTGTAGCCCAGCATTTTCTTACCAGCCAATCAGAGTCACGCCCCCGGGCCGGGGGCGTGACTATTTTAGGGGGAACCTGGAGAGGAATATCAATGCGAGTAGGAAGTGCTGGAAACACGTATCGATGGCTGGATAGTTGGGGCAGGCTGCCTCAAACCGAAAACTCCCGTACTGGTTGGGCCCACCACGGCATCGTTGTAACCGAGTCCGGGGAAGTCGTAACTTTCCACCAGAGCGAGCCGACGGTATTGATTCTGGACCAGGACGGTAATCTGTTGCGTTCATGGGACAGCGGGCTGACCGAAGGGCACGGTATCTCCCTGGTCAAAGAGGGCGAATCCGAATACCTTTGGTTCGCCGATAACGGGCGCAAGCGAGACCCTACCCTGGGATATGAGTATCCCCCCGGCGGCGGACCGGTGTCGGGACGGGTAATCAAGACCAGTCTACACGGTCAAGTTGTCATGGAGTTATCGCCTCCCGACCTGCCAATTTATCGGGAAGGCAATTACATGCCCACCTCGGTGGCAGTTAACGAAGAACGTTACGGTGGCAATGGCGACATTTGGGTGGCCGACGGCTACGGCATGAGCTACCTGCACCGATTTGACCGTTCCGGAGAATATGTCAGCAGTATCAATGGTGAAGAAGGCCAGGCCGGACGGTTCAACACTCCCCACGGCATATTCATCGACCGGCGCAAATCCCAGCCAGAGTTGTACATCGCCGATCGCGGCAACGCCAGAGTGCAGGTTTACGACCTCTCCGGTAACTTCAGGCGGGTCTTTGGGGCAGACTTCCTGACCAGCCCCAGCGGGTTTGTCACCCATCAGGACACCCTGATCATCGCTGAACTGAGGGCCAGATTGGCCCTGACCGACCTGGAAGACCGGCTAATATGCTATCTGGGAACCAATGACGCGGTGTGCCAAGTGGACGGATGGCCCAACATCAAGGATAAAAACGGTTCGGTGGCGCCCACCAACCTGCTGGAAGCGGGGAAGTTCAACAGCCCTCACGGGCTGGCGGTAGACTCGGCGGGAAATCTCTACGTCGCCGAGTGGCTCATCGGGGGGCGGCTGACTAAGTTGGTGCGAGACTGACTCAGGTCACAAAAATTGCCAATTTCACCATTGAACAGCATAATGTACGCCACTGGAGCGCAGCCGATTCGATAAATTATCGGCATGCGGTCACAAGGAGTTAGCCAAAATGCCGCTGGAGTTTGGCGTTTTCGACCACATTGAACCGGTGCCGGGACTTCCCCTGAACCAGATTTACAAACTGCGCCTGGAACAACTGGAGCGCCTCGATTCCGCCGGGTTCTACGCCTACCATTTAGCCGAGCATCACACCCCGGCGGTACACAGCTTGGCGCCTTCGCAAAACGTTTTTCTGGCGGCGGCGATCCAGCGCACCAAACGGATCCGCCTGGGTGCCTGCATCTACGTCCTGCCCCTGCATCACCCGCTAAGGCTGATCGAAGAAATCTGCATGCTGGACAGCCTGAGTGACGGCCGCATAGAGGTTGGCGTGGGGCGCGGCGGCGTCCTGGAAGCCCATTTCTGGGGACAGGAATCCGATGTTGAGAGCAACTTTGCCAGATATCAGGAAACCCTGGCCGTCCTTCAGAACGGCCTGAGCCACCAAGAGTTGACCCACGACGGGGAGATTTACCATTTCGACCATCTTCCCATGCGTCTACGGCCGGTGCAGCAGCCCTTCCCACCCTTCTGGTATATGCGCAACGTTGAGACCGCCGCTATCGAAGGCATGAACACTATTATCGTCGGCGGACCGGGTCTGGACAGCTTCCAAGCCAATGTCAAGCGTTACCACGAACTATGGGAAGAGCACCAGGGAGTGGGAGCGTTGACCGCCCAGGGCACCCAGCCCAAGATCAGCCTGGTGAATCACCTGGTGCTGGCCGAAACCGACGAGGAAGCCCTGGCCATTGCCAAACCAGCCTGGGAACACTATGTGTGGAACCTGGGCACCCCGCGCCGTCTTGAGGCCGAAAGCCGGGGCCTGACCCAGTTTCTGGCGCCCAGCGACCGGATGCGGCCTCAATCCGCGCCGGACCGGGAAGCCCGCCGGGACCTGTATTGGTCTTTGGAACAAGTGACCGAAGAGCAGCAACGCCGGAGGCAGACCCCGGGAGGTCTGGGCGGTGTGGCCGGGCAGGGAGCCGGGTTTGGCGTCATTGCCGGGTCCCCGGCTTCGGTACGGGAGTACCTGGACGAATACCTGGAGACCGGCGCCAATTACTTTGTGTGCGGCTTCCAGTGGGGTGACCTCACTCACGAACAAGCGATGCAGTCGATCGAGCTTTTCGTGGCGGAAATAATGCCTCACTACCGGGCAGTTCCCGACTCAGCATCGGTTGGTTGAATTGCCCGGTTCATCTGCCCGCTCACCGATTAATTACTGTCGCTGTCCGGTGGAGTTATTTGTAGGGTAATGTTAAGACCGTCCGGGTAAGTCGTCGTGTGACCCTTTCCGGTGGTATCCTCAATCAGCCGCACGTCGCCCACCTCAAAGGTGTGGGAAGTGCCGTCGGCTAACCCGATAATGGTGCGTCCAACCAACCCCACTTGCCAGCGCCGGAAGGGTGCCGGATGGAAGTCGGAGAAATGCCCGGGTTCTCTTTGCGATACACTGAAGTTCATCCTGGCGCCATCCACCTTGATTTCCTTGATCGCATCCGCCGTCAACTCTTCAATATGGCTCACTCCGTCGCTGCCGCTATACAACCGGAAAACTCCCATAACTCCTCCTGTGTCTTATGTGTCTGGGGGCGCAGTTTAGCACGCCTAACCCCCATACTCCAACTCTAAATCAGTGGCCGTACTCCACGGCAACAGGTATGTGTCTCCAGGTTCACCTCCACACTCCTACCACCCCAAAGGCCACTTCTCAGTGAGTACGGTTGGATGACTGCCGGTATGCCCAACCCAAGCCAGGTTGACCAGTTCGCCTTTCCCATGCAACAATCTCGATTCGTGACCTTACTTGACCATCTAGCCAGGCAAGTAGGTAACGGTTACTCCTTTTAAACGGGAGTGGAGTCGGCAGCAGGTGTCCGGAGTAGCCATGTCCAGGTACGTGCAAAGCGCTGCCACCCTTCTGATAATCATTAGCCGAGGTTAGCTAAATGAACAACATAGACATTCACGCCCATCTGGTGCCGCAGTGCCTGTGGCAAGCCCTGAACACATCCGGTGAGTGGTACGGCATCAAGTACGCCACCCCTGAAAAAGACTCGCTGTTCATCAAGGAAGGACGGGTGGGCCGGATTCACCCCAAGGTGAGATTCTCTCCAGAACAACGCATACAGGACATGGACCAGGCCGGCACTGAGATGCAAGTTGTGTCGATCCATACCCAGATTATGGGCTATCACCTGCCCGCCGAAGCTGGTATTGCCCAGGCTCGGGAGGTTAACGACGAGATAGCCTCGATGACCCGGGAGTTTCCCCAGCGGTTCGCCGGAATGGCCACCTTACCAATGCAAGACGTTGATGCCGCCATTGCCGAGCTGGACCGGGCGGTAAACACGCTGGGTCTGAAGGGAGCGGAGCTGGACACGGTGGTCAATGGCAAGAGCTGGGATGAACCTGAGTTTCTACCCCTGTTCAAGGCCGCTGAATCAATGGGCGCGGTGTTCTTCTACCATCCTCAGCCCCAGCATAATCTGGTCATGGAGCGCATTGAACGCCACGCCTTAGCCAACAGCATTGGCGTGCCCACCGAAGACGCCCTGATTACCGCAACCCTGATCTGCGGCGGGATTCTGGACCAATGCCCTGACCTGAAGGTCTGCATCGCCCACGGCGGCGGCCCGGCCTGCTTCCTGATGGACCGAATCGACCGGGGCTGGCGGGGAAGTCCCCAGGACCAGGTAATCAAAAACCCTCCCAGCTCCTACCAGCGCAAACTTTACTACGACTGCATCACCATGAGCGAGTCGGCGCTGAGGTTCCTCATCGACCAGGTGGGCGCCGACCGGGTGGTGTTGGGCAGCGACTGGCCCTTTGTCGGTTGGGAGCCGGGACCGGCGGGCTGGATTCAGGGCTTGGCCAGTCTCTCCAGCGAAGAGAAGGAACTGATCCTGCACCGAAACCTGGAGTCTCTACTGGGAATGTGAAGTGTCTTTCCTTACCGCCAGCAAGTTTAGCCAGTATAGGCCGTCGCAAGGAAAACGCTCCAACTAATGGAGCGTTTTCCTACTGTTGGCAATTCTCTCAGGCTAATAAACTCAACCCTTCAGGTCCCAGTTAAGAAAGTTGCAAATCGCACGGCCCATGACCAGCTCTAGGTCTTTCCCGGACAACCAGGGCAGCTCCTCAGTAAACAATGTTACGCACTGCTTCCAGGGGCAGGGCATACGGGTGATGTCGGTACCCCAGAACATTCTATCCGGACCGAAAGCGTCGTAGATCTGATGTAGGTAGTCATGGATGTTGGCAAAGGGGTAGGGCTGGCTAGAGTAGCTGGGCGCTCCAGTTGCCTTGCAGGCCACGTTGGGATACTTGGCCAGCGCAATTAAATCGGGGAGACTGGCCCAGGCAGCTTCATCCTGACCTCCACCCGAGCGACCCATATGGTCGATGATCAGCTTCAATCCGGGATGCTTTTCGGCGACCTGACCAACCTCCTTGAGAAAATTTCCAGCGGCCAGGGCAACCGCCACTCCGGCTTTTTCGGCGGCAGGCCACAGCCAATCGACGGTGCCATCGGTCATCCAGGTGCGCTGATGGGGCTGCAAGAAAGTGAACCTCAGTCCCAGCATCCCAGGCTGGTCATTCCAGGTGTCAACCAGGGACCGGTTAGCGGGATCGTCCAAAGGGAAATTCCCCAGCACTGCCAGACGATTGGGCTGCTGTATTGCCGCCTGGCCTGCAATCTGGTTGGAGTTGGGGTCCCAGCCCGGTGGGTGGATTACCGCCGCGTCGATCCCTCCTTCATCCATCTCCTTGAGCAGGTCGATCATCGGGTATGCAGTTATCTGGCGGTGCGCCGGATTAGTAGGTAAACCGCTCTCCCAGATGTGGACCTGGGCATCAACAATTAGCATCTTGTACTCCTCCCTCTTTCGTCTCTCTTGCTGAACCGACCGACGCCAATAGCCTGGCGGCACGGCCAACTTTGTACCGGGAGTTCATAGCATGGCTAGATAACGGTGTCAACGGCGTAAATGGGAGTTCGCCACCGGTTCAGACCCGGTTGCGAAAAAACAAGCCTTACTGACCCGGCCTCACGTTGTCAGCTTGGGTTTGCAATTTGCTTATGCCGTTTTCCAGTGACTCACGGTCTGCTCCCAAAGCGACCGCTCGCTCCACGTCTTGCCTGGCCTGGTCCGGCATATTGGCCCGGGCGTAGGCCAAGGCCCGGCTGGCGTAGGCCAGGGCATAGTTGGGGTTTAGCTGAATTGCCTGGTCAAAGTCGGCAATGGCCTCGGCATGTTTACCAAGCAGGGCATGGGTGTTCCCCCGATTGTTGTAGGCCCGGGCGTTGCTGGGAAGCAGTCGAATTGCGGCGTCGTAACTTGCTAGTGCTTCCGCGAATCGGGCCAGCCGGGAGTAAGCATTGCCCCGATTGTCCCAGGCCTCAGCGTGCTCTGGATCAATACTGATAGCTTGGTCGTAGTCCGTGATGGCCAGTTGGTATTCCCCCTGTCGGCCGTAGACGATTCCGCGGTTGTTGTAGGCCAGAACATAACCTGGGTCGAGGCGGATCGCCTCATCGTATGCCGCCAGCGCCGCCGGCAGTTGGTTCAACTGCCCATAGGCCAAGCCGGTAAGCAGAAAAGCCTCGGATGAATTTTTAGTGTCCCCGGTGATGCCCAGCGACTGTGCTATAACCTCCAGTCCCGCCTCAGGGTCACCGAAGAGTATGTAAGTCTTGGCCAGTTGGTTCTGCAATTTCCAACTGTAAGGCGCCATCCGGGTGGTTTCCCGATACCGCCGCAGGGCTTCTTCAGCCAGGCCACCATTCCGGGTCAATGACGCCAACTCTGCGGCCGCATCGGCCAGATCGATACGCGAGCGCCATCGCCAGGGGTTTCTCTCCACCTCCGCCGAGTAGCTGAAATACACTTTCTCAGCCAGGCAAACATCGTAAGAGCGGGAATCGGTACTCTGCAGGTTACATTCAGGCTCTTTAACCGCGCCGCGCTGAACGCGGTAGGCCGACCAGATGGCTCCGGCGGCGCTGCGGTAGTGGTAAACATCTGGCGCAAGTTCAATTGCCCGCTCTACCATCGCCAAGCCGGAATCCAGGTCTTGGCGGACAAAGGACTGGTTTAGACCAGCGACTTGCCCCAGCGCCTGGACATAGGTGAAATTCTTCACCCAGGTCAGGGTGATAATCCCGCCGATCAGCAGCGCGATTAAACCCCACTTCCAGTAAGTAGCGACATTTACCACAGCGCTTCCCGAAGCGAAAGCCCCAGCGGGGACTCGACGGTGGCGGCTCCGGCGCGGCTGAAGCTGTAAAGGTTCCTTGGCCGCTTCCCCAGAGGGTTTCGCCGATGTTAGGTTAGGTACGTTGACCATAACCGCCAACAGCACCCAGAACACAATCAGGTCGGATACCTTGGCAACGCCAACTGACTGTTCTACGAACCTGCCGGCCAGCAAAGCCAGCAGCCCAATCAGCAACACCTTTTGAAGGTTCATGTCCTGGCCCATTTTCTGAAATAGACGCCATCCTCCCACCACGACCGGGGCCAAGAATAGTCCCATCACTCCCAAAAGCCCCAGAACCCCTAACTCCACCCAGTTGTGGATGAAATTGTTGTGGGCGTGAGTGGTTTCCAGGGGCAACAATTGGCCCCCAAAAGGGACACTGCCCAGCATAAAAGTCGGGGTAAAGAAATCGGGGCCATACCCAAAAACTTGACGCAAAAGGTTGGGACCCGAACCGTCAAACTCAAGCTCAGGCCTGTGGAGTATTACCCGACCCGAGGCAGCCCAAATGCCTAACCTTTGGCCCAGGCCGCTGCTGGCTGACTCCGGCTGAATCGACGTAAATCTACCTTGGATCTGCTCCAGGGTGGAGTCGTTGGACAATGGTTGGTCCCATCCCAGGCTAGCAGGGACCAGCGCCACGATCGCCGGCAACGTTGCGGCCATCCCCAGAACCAGGGCCATCCGCCCCAAGCTACTTCGACCAACGAACCAGCCCAATAGCACCAGGAACGCCGCCAGGGCAACCAGGGTACCTCCCCAGGGACCTCGGCTAAGGGTAAAAACCGACCCGGTCAATTGGATTGCGATGACCACGGACCAAGGCGCGGCCCTGAGCAGTAATTTTCTGGGCGCCAATTTGCCCGACAATGTTAAGGTGGCCGCCATCATGGAAACTGATATGGTCATCAACAGCAGCCCGGCGGCAAATATGGGATTGCCCAGGGTTGATCCCATGCGGATTTGACCCAGGCTGGCCAGATGCAAAAAGTCTTGCCCGTAATATTGGAGGACCGCGTACCCGCCCACCAGCACCCCAACGCCGATGATCGCTCCGAGTAAACGCCATAGCTGGGGCACAGTCTTCAGGTGGGTCGCCACAACGCCGAAGAGCAGGAAATAGCTGACGGCGGTGTAGGCAGCAGTGGTGTCAGTGCCGGGGACCCGCCCCCACAGACTGACTTGAAATGACACCGAAAGTATTGTGCTGATCAGTACGGCGGCCAAGTTCAGGAATACCGCCGCATATATCCATCGCTCCGGGCGTGCGCCAAGCCACTTGGCAAACTGTCGAAGCCAGACCACCGGCCTGATCGTTTTCCAGGTTAGCCAGTCTTTCGATTGGCTGATCGACACGCGTCGCAGCAGGCCCCACTCCATCGCCCAGAGGATTGTCATCAAACCGACCAAAGTTCGAAATAGGGTTACTTTGGCCGTTTCCATGGGCGACGGCAACGGCAGCGGCGATTCGGCGATTCTGAGGAAAGTCAGGGGCACTAGAATCACCGTCATCAGCCACAGCACTTCAAGGCCCCGGCGAATCCACATCAGGGCAACGTCCGAATTGCTTCCGGCTGGCGGCGAGGAACGTCTGGGGAGCAGGGTCGTTAGCAAGAATGCTCACCACATCTTGGGTATACCAGGAGAACGGAACAGCCTGCGAATCAGGCAGTCGGATGATAACAAGGGTCATCGGGCAAGGCAACAGAATCTTCGGCCACTTGCCCGCCCTGATTCAATCTGTTATAAGACCTACTGATGAACCAGGCCATTGTATACTTGGCCCCACTGTATACTTGGTTACAGAGCAAACTTAGCTGCAACTTTAACTACGGAAAAGAACTTGAACGTCATATCCTTAGTCCTACAACGCCTTAATATCATCGGCGGATTCCGCGAATTGGGGTCCACCAAGGAGCGCAGAGACACCTTATTGGCCCTGGCCTTCGGGAACCTACTGTTTCAATCCACCTTCATCCCAATAACTCTCACCATCCCCTCGGTCGCCACCTACTTTAGCGTAGACGTGGGCGATGCTTCCTGGACCGTGATATCGCGGCTGCTGGTGGTGGGCTGCACTGTGTTCTTGGCGGCCAGGCTGGGCGAAAAATACGGTCACATTCAGGTATTCTTTGTGGGCCTGGTAATAATGACCTTGGCCAACTTCCTGTCCATCACCGCCCAGAGCCTGATGCAGCTCATAGTCTGGAGTGGAGTCGGTGGACTTGGCGGAGCGCTAATGGTCGCCAATGCCAATGCCATGTTGGCTATCGTGTTCGACCCCAGCGAACGGGGCCGTGCCTTTTCGGTCCCGGTCACCGCGTCCAGAATCGGCACCTTTATCGGTGTTGGCCTGTTTGGGGCTTTGTTGTATTACTTCAATTGGCGGCTGGTGTTCGTTTCGGCGGCGGCGATGGGCGTATTGGCTATCTGGTTCAGCTATCCCATACTGAAATACCGGTATCTGCAATCGCTGGAGGAAAGCCGTAAATTTGGCATCAGCTATATCAGCGCGCTGCTCCTCATCGCCACCCTGGCGGTGTTCATACTGTCCGGTTCCCACATCCACGAAGGCGCCGAGTCCTTCACTTCGCCGGAAGCCATCGGTTACCACGTTCCCATGCACCTGTTGTTTCTGGCTTTGGCCGGCCTGTTCTTAGTGTTGCAGTTGAGGAGCGCGACCCCCTTCCTGGACTTTCGATACTTCAAACGCAAATACTTCTCAATGGCCTTGTTCAGCAACACCACCTTTCACCTTTCGATGCTGACGATTTTCACCCTGGTGCCGATAGTGGTGGAAGATGGACTGGGATACACGCCCATTGTCGTCGCAATGGTGCTGCTGACCCACCAGAGCTTTGGCCTGTGGATACCTCCCATCGCGGGCCTGATCTACGACAAATACAACCCCAGGTGGCTGGGACCCGGTTCGTTAATGTTGGGGGCGCTGGGGCTGGCGTTGATTGGCCTTTTCGCCGCCAAAGTCCCCATTTGGGGATTACCGCTGCTGCTGATGCCGGCGTCGGTGGGGACCGCGTTATTCATATCTCCCTACAACGCTCTGGTCATGAATACGCTGCCCGACAACCGCAGTTTTGCATCTGGTATGTTGGAGACCACCCGCCAAATGGGACACACCGTTGGCACCACCATTGCCGCGATGGTTTTGGGACTGAGCCTCCCCGCCACCATCGCGCTTCTGCCGGCAGTCGAGGCCCAGCCCTACTACCAGCAGGGATTTCGCGCGGCTGCATTGATCGTGGTCTGGATTATAGTAGCGGGCAGTATTGTTGCCCTGTTTCAGCGAATCCCCGCGGTGCAACGTCGTGAGGAAGCCTCCCCTCAACCAGCGCCTCAACCCAGCGGCGATGGGTAGCCTCTGACACACCAGCAATGGTGAATACCAACTGCGGCGCGAGCAATGGAGCGCCAGGGCCATTGACAAAGTTTCGCCGATACACTACGTTGAGCTAGGAATAGAAAAGGAATAGAATAGGTAAAAATCGGGTGAGTGCCTTTCGATGCACAGCTACCTGAAGAAATTCAAGAGGAGTTGAAAGGCATGGCAGACAATGATATTGCTTTAATGGCCCACCTGATGCGTCGCGCTGGATTCGGCGCATCATACCAGGAATTGGAACAGAGGGCCGCCACCGGGTATGAAGCTACGGTGGAGGAATTGCTTCACCCCGAAGACCAGCCAGATCTGCAAATGGACGTGATGAACCGCTACATGCACGGTTGGCGGGACATGAGCGGTCTCATGGCCAACCAGGGCTACTGGACCTATCGAATGGTCAACTCTCCTCGCCAGTTAGAAGAGAAAATGTGCCTGTTCTGGCACAGCATCTTCTGCGTGGGGGACTCCAAGTGCATGCGAGCCCGACAGATTCTTATTGAGCTGAACAATTTCCGCGGCCACGGCCTGGGAAAGTTCGACGAACTGTTGATGTATCTGTCCACCGACCCGGCGATGCTTTACTACCTGGACAACCAGTTAAGCCACAAGGATGCGGTCAACGAGAACTGGGGCCGGGAATTGTTGGAACTCTTCACCATGGGCGTTGGCATGGACGGTGAAGCCAATTACACCGAAGACGACGTTAAAGCCTGTGCCCAGGCCTTCACCGGCTGGACCATCGCCAACGCTATTCCCAGGTATCCATACGGCAGCTACGCCAACCGGTTCCTGTACAACCGGTACGACCACATTGAGGAGGACAAGACCTTCTTGGGTGAGACCGGCAACTTCAACGGTGAGGATATCGTTAGGATTGTTGCCAAGCAGCCCGCCACCGCCCGGTTCATCGCCAGGCACCTGTACAACTACTTCGTGGCCGATGAACCGCAGATCCCCGCCTGGCAGCATGTTCCCCCAAAGGACCCGGAACTGATCAAGCTGCTGGAGGATGAATACTTCAGCTCTGGATACGAGCTTCGCTCCATGCTTCGGGTGCTGTTCAACTCCGACTCATTCAAGAACGCCCGCTTCGCCAAAGTGAAGAACCCCTCCGAAGTTGTCTGCGGAACGCTCCGCGTGGTCGGCGACTTCAACCAGCCCAAGCCCAGGTTTTATGACGCGGCATTGGAAATCCGCTACATGGGCCAAGACTTGCTGAATCCTCCCACGGTTGAGGGGTGGCATACCGGGAAGGAGTGGATCGACAGCGGGACGCTGGTGGAGCGAGTCAACTTCGCCTCGGGCGAAATGGGCCGCATCGAATCACCCGGCATTCGGGCAATTGTCGAAAGACTGGCCTCAGAAGGTCAAACTATCTCGGCTCAGCGCCTGGTGGATGGGTGTCTGGAAATGCTGGGATGTTATGAATTATCCGAGGATAATCACAGCGTCCTGTTGGGTCACGCCCAGGCCGAGGCCACGCTGAACACCAGCGCCAAAGAGTTTGCGCAGTCGGTGGGACAGATGCTCCAATTGATCGTGTCCACCCAAGAGTATCAGTTCAACTAGCGACTTTTTATCTAAAGACTTTTTGTATAAATACTACGGTCCTGGTTAACCGCCGGCATCCAGCATCCATAGTCGCTGGATGCCCATTGAGACGATCTAGGAGGAAGCATGACCACCACCAAAAAAGATCCCGTCCTGGTAATACTGCAACTATCGGGCGGCAACGACTTTTTGAACACCATCGTCCCCTATACCAACCCGCTCTACTACGAAAATCGCCCAAACATCGTTATTCCAGAGGACCAGGTCATTCCCTTGAATGATCAGTTAGGTTGGAACCCTAACCTGGTCCCTCTTAAAAACCTGTACGATCAGGGAAAGGTGGCCATCATCCAGGGCGTAGGCTATCCCAATCCCAACCTTTCCCATTTCCGCTCGATGGATATTTGGCATACCTGCGAACCGGAAAAACTGGCTGAAGAAGGCTGGGTAGGTCGGGCCATTCGGGAGCTGGACCCTAACAAAGAAAACGTGCTGACCGGTGTGAACTTTGGCCGGGGCATGCCTCGGTCAATGGCGGCCCCCGGTGTGCCGGTGGCTTCGGTGGGCAACCTGGAAACTTACGGAGTGCTCACCAGCATAGAAGTGGAAGCAGAGCGCACCCAGGCTCTGGAAATTTTCTCTAGGATGTACTCCCCGGCAATTGGTCGCGGCCCAGTGATGGAATACCTCTCTCAGACCGGCATGGATGCCCTGGCTGGGGCCGACATCCTGGCTACCGCTCCGGCCAAGTATTCCTCATCGGTTGAATATGGTGATAGTTCCATGTCCCAATACATGCGAAACATTGCGCAGGTACATATCGCCGAACTGGGAACCCGCTTCCTGTACACCACTGCTCCCTATAACAGCTTTGATACCCATGCCACTCAAATGTCGGCTCACGCCAGTCTGTGCACCAACGTCGCCCAGACCATCAGCGATTTCTACGACGACTTGAAAGAAAACAATGCCAGCGACAACGTGGTGCTCCTGGTGTTCACCGAATTTGGCCGCCGGGTGCACGACAACGGCTCAGGCACCGACCACGGCTCCGGCGGCGCGGCTTTCGTCATCGGCGACCGGGTCAAGGGAGGCCTGTACGGCGAATATCCCTCCCTGGAGGCAGACCAGCTCTTGGACGGCAACCTGCACTTCAACAACGACTTCCGAGGCCTGTACGCTACTCTGCTGGAAGACTGGATGGGTCTGGACGCACAACCCATCGTTAACGGCAGCTTTGAGAAGATGGACTTCATCTCCAAAGCGTAATCTGCGCCGAGTAGACTATGCCGATTAGCTGGAAGGGCCGGTTTGCCCCCGTGCTTTATCTCGTTTCGGATTACTGCCCAGCGCGGAGGCCCAGACGCTCTGACAAAATGAATGTGCATGGCTTTCTTCGTCGTCCCGATTCCATCGGGACGACGAAGAATCTAAAGTCCTGCGGTACCAGACACTAAGCGAAAACAGTATCCCTATACCCTAACTAATTTGGGGTAGAATTCTCGGGCAGGACATATGACTACAAAGGTTCTGATACCGGGGGGGTTAGACCCTTCGCGGAGTCTATCCTGAACAGGGCCGAAGGGCTCAGGGTAACAGCCCTGCTATTTCGTTAGCGCCTGTAAGTCATTCACGAATGTTGATTTGCAGCCGCTTGTGGGAAGCCGGTGCTAGAACACCAGGGGCTAGAGGATTCAATCCCAGTCATTTCAACCAAGAAGGTACCAATGGCAGACAATGATATTGCATTGATGGCTCACCTGATGCGCCGCGCTGGATTCGGCGCGTCCTTCCAGGAACTGGAGCAGCGAGCGGCTACGGGGTATGAAGCGACGGTGGAAGAACTGCTGCACCCCGAAGAACAGCCAGATTTGCAAATGGATGTGATGCAGCGCTACCTGGGCTGGCGGGACATGGGATATTTGGCCGCCAACCAGGGGTACTGGACCTACCGCATGGTCAACTCACCCCGGCAGTTGGAGGAGAAAATGTGCCTGTTCTGGCACAGTATCTTCTGCGTCGGCGATTCCAAGTGCATGGCCCCCCAGAACATCCTTAATCAGTTGAACAAGTTCCGTTCCCACGGATTGGGCGCTTTCGATGCGTTGCTCTTGGACGTGGCCACCGACCCGGCCATGCTGTACTACCTGGACAATCAGTTGAGCCACCATGACGCGGTCAACGAGAACTGGGGGCGGGAGCTGCTGGAACTCTTCTCCATGGGCGTGGGCATGGACGGTCACGCCAACTATACCGAAGACGACGTTAAAGCCTGCGCCCAGGCCTTCACCGGCTGGACCATCGCCAACGGGATGCCCAGGTATCCATTCGGGCGCTACGACAATCAATTTCTCTACAACCAGTTCGACCACATCGATGAGCAAAAGACCTTCCTGGGAGAAACCGGCAATTTCAACGGCCAAGACATCATCAACATAATCGCCAAGCAGCCGGCCACTGCTCGATTCATCTCCAGGCACCTTTACAATTTCTTCGTGGCCGACGAACCTCAGGTGCCGGCCTGGGAAACCACTCAACCCCAGGACCCAGCGGCGATTCAGGTATTGGAGCAAGAATACTTCCGCTCTGGATACCAGCTTCGTTCCATGCTGCGGGTGCTGCTTAACTCCGACTTCTTCAAGAACGCTCGGTTTGCCAAGGTCAAAAGCCCCTCGGAAGTGGTATGCGGCACCCTGCGGCTGGTGGGAGACTTCGACCAGCCCAAACCCCGGGTCTACGACGCCGGTCTGGAAATTCGCTACATGGGACAGGACCTGCTGAATCCTCCTACCGTAGAAGGCTGGCATACCGGCAAAGAATGGATTGACAGCGGTACTCTGGTGGAGCGAGTCAACTTTACTGCCGCCGAAATGGGACGAGTCGAAGCTCCCGGCATTCAAGCCATCATCCAACGTCTAAGGTCCGGGTCAGAAGACCGCGCCATATCAGCCCAGCACTTGGTGGACGGGTGCCTGGAAATGTTAGGGGGGTATGATCTGATGCCAGAGACCCGATCGCTGCTCCTGAACCACGCCCAAGACGTTGCCCTGCTGGATACCGATACTACCGAGTTCGCCCAGATTGTCGGGCAGACACTCCAGTTGATTGCTTCCACTCAGGAGTACCAATTTACCTAGCATCAGGATTTTATACGAGGGGTTTCCACCCAAGAAACTGATATGTACGGAGGCACACCCACCCTCCCGCAGTCTGGAACCAACCCACCCTGGCCGGTGTAGCCGGTAAATTGCTTTGCCGGGGAGCCTAAACCGTTGGAAACGAGGTAAGAATGACATCTCAAGTTCAAGGCGCAACCTACAGATATACCCACACTATCGGGCGCGGCGAAGAAGCTGGCACCGGCTTCAAAAACCCGGTCGCGGTGGCGATCGGCGCGGACAACGTAATGTACGTGATCAGCCGGGCCTACGATTACCGGGCCGATTCCAAGCGGATTACGGTGTGCACCGTCGATGAAGAATACATCGGCGAAATTGGCAATGGCGGTCGGTTGGGCGGAGAAATGATGGACACCGGCGAATCGGCCGAAACCGGATCGTTGGTCTGGCCCACCGACATCGCGCTGGACCAGGAAGAGAACCTGTACATCACCGATGAGTGGCTCAACCGCATCGCCATGTTCAGCAAGGATGGCGACTGGCTGGGGTCATGGGGGGTTGCCGGAGCAGGCGACGGCGAGTTCGACAAGCCTTCGGGAATCGCCATTGATCGGGAAGAGAACATCTATCTGGTGGATACCGGCAACAATCGCGTTCAAAAGTTCACCAAAGACGGTAAATTCCTGGCAAAGTTTGGCCGGCAGGGCGACGGCGACGGCGAATTCAACATGCCTTGGGGCATCACCATCGACCACGACGGCGACATTTACGTGGCCGACTGGCGCAACGATCGCATTCAGAAGTTCTCCCCGGATGGCGAGTTCTTGATGAAATTTGGCTCCTCCGGCCAGGGCGACGGGCAGTTCAGCCGTCCTACCGGCGTAGCGGTGGACCAGGAGGGCATCATCTACATCGCCGACTGGGACAACGACCGGCTCCAGGTCTTCGACACCGACGGCCGGTACATCACCCAAATCACCGGCGACGCCACTCTCTCCAAGTGGGGAGAGACCAAGTTGGACGCCAATCCCGAGATGCGACTACAGCGGGAGATCGCCCAGGGCCTGGAGCGGGAAAAGTTCCTACGCGGCCCGATCGGCGTTACCGTAGATGATCAAGACCGTGTCTTTATTGTGGACTCGCAGCGCAACCGAATCCAATGTTATCGCAAGATACCACCCTACTTTGTCGGTCGCTGGGATGGGGGCCGCCTCTAAGAGGGTGTTGAATAATTACATTCTCCCCCTTTCCAAGGGGGAGATGAAGCGGGGGTAGATCAACCCCTCTAGCCTACCCTGGTCAAGGGGAGGGGTTGATTAAACAGGCTCTAGGGAGGGACGATGGCCACCCAAACTCAAGAAATAAAAAATATGCGGCTGATTTCGCACCACGATCTCAATGGCTTCGGTAATATCGGAGAAGGCATTCACCTGCACCAGACCCGCGACGGCCGCCGCATATTGTACCTGGCCCACGAAAGCGCCCCCAAAGATATTACCAGCGTCGATGTGACCGACATTGCCAACCCCAAGATCATGGTCCAGACCGAGTTGGAGTATGGGCACCTGCGGTCTAATTCCCTGTCAATTGTGGGCGACACCATGCTGGTGGCCTACCAGTCCAAGGACCCCGGGCAACCCGGCACCGGAATGGGCGTATATGACATCAGCAACTCGGAAGAGCCCCGCCGTATCGGCTTTTTAGACACCTCAGGCCCCTACTCGCGAGGCTGTCACTGCCTGTGGTGGGTCGATGGAGATTACGCCCACCTGTCCACCGGCGCTGCCGACTTCCAGCCTCGAAACCAGAAAGACGATCAGTTCTACATGATAGTGGATGTTAAAGACCCCACCAATCCCAAAGAGGCGGGGCGGTGGTGGTTCCCCGGCGCCCGCGAGGGCGATGACGCACCGGCATTGCCGCGTCACCCCCAATTTGACGCCGGACACCGTCTGCACAACGCCAATGTTTACCCGCAGCGTCCCGACCGGGCCTACTGCGCCTACATGGACTCGGGCGGGGCCATTCTGGACATCTCCGACCTGGCCC
>JACZRM010000116.1 GCA_022576105.1 Chloroflexota bacterium
TGTCTGAGTTGGCCGTTGTGTCAGGGGTCCCTGTTTCCCCAAGGGCTGCCGGCGGCCATCCACATGGGACACCGCGTAGTCGCGGCAATAGTCGGACTGCTGGTGCTGTATAGTGTGCACTTGGGATTTCGCGGCGAAGGACACAGCCAAGCCGTCCGGCTGCTGTCCCTGTCGGTGGCTGCTTTGTTCGTGATGCAGATTGTGCTGGGGGCGCTTACTGTAATCGCCGGATTTCCCATCCCGCTAACCGCCCTCCATCTGGCAATGGGTACGGCGGTGTGGGGGGCCGTCAGCGCGACCGCTTTCGTCAGCTTGACCCGCCAACATTCCATCGATTCTTACGGTGAATCATCCAGTGAAACCTCTGGCCAAGGAGCCATCGCATGACCAACCTGCAGCCGGCAGTGGAAGGCAGTCCAGGGCGGCAAACTTCGCTGCTGGGGACGATCAGTGATTACATCACCCTGACCAAGCCCCCTATTATCATGCTCTTGCTGGTTACTGCGGCTGGCGGCATGTTCCTGGCGGCGGAAGGGCTGCCGTCACCGTTGGCGCTGGGGCTGGTTTGGCTGGGTGGTGCACTGGCCGCCGGTGGGGCCAACGCCATCAACCATTACCTGGACCGGGACATCGATGAGCGGATGTCCCGCACCCGGCTACGCCCGGTGGCCGACAACCGCATCGCCCCCAGCCGGGCCTTGATATTCGGCGTAACGTTGAACCTGTTCGCCTTCGTGGTCCTGTTCACCTGGATCAACCTCCTGGCGGCGGCGCTTACCTTGACCGCGACCTTGTTTTACGTTTTCGTTTACACCCGCTGGCTGAAGCGCACAACGCCGCAGAACATTGTGATTGGCGGGGCCGCCGGTGCAATACCCCCCATGGTGGGCTGGGCGGCGGTCACCGGCGAGATAGGCCTGCCGGCGGTCTACCTGTTTGCCATTGTCTTCTTCTGGACACCGCCCCATTTCTGGGCATTGTCCTTGCTGATCAAGGACGACTATGCCGACGCTGGCATACCCATGCTGCCGGTGGTCACGACCTCTGAGCATACGACTCTGCAGATATTCCTGTATACCTTGGCCCTGACCGGCCTGACGGTCATGTTTGCCCTGACCTCTGCGGTGGGTCTGGTCTACCTGGTATCCGTCATCGTGCTGGGCCTGTTGTTTATTGGTATGGCCTGGCGGTTGATGCGGCGTTACTCCCGAAACGACGCCAAGAAAGTTTACTTGTATTCGCTGCTTTATCTTGCCTTGCTGTTCGTCGCGGTGATGGTGGATAGCATAGTCAAAGTGTAAGGAATGCGTTCCTCCGGTCCGCGAACCGGAAGAAAAAATAATGGTAGCAAGACGAATTCAGTAGTTGGTCAGTTTAGGTCTGGTCATTCCGGCGCAAGCCGAAATCCATTAGAGTGTCGGAACCGAAATTGTATCTGGACACCGGCCTTCGCCACACCGGCCAAGGCCGGTTCCTGGACGACAGACTGAGCCACAATCACGAATTCAGTCACGTTGACATTGTTTATCGGCGTGTGCTAATGTCTTTCATTAGTGAAATTTTGCACAACCATTTGGGAGAACGGCAAAATGCACCTTTTGCCCCCGAATGGGCAGACTCCAGCCAACAATTTCCAGAGCGACAATATCCAAAGCAAAATGAAAGCACTATGAAATCCACTGGTAAGTGGTTTCACCGTAGAAACTTAGTAATATTCGCATTCCTGGCCGCCGCTTTGTTGCTGGTAGCTTGTGATCCCGGCGGCAGGCAGTCCACCTTCGGCACCGCCGGTCCGGTTGCCGAAAAACAATTGATCCTGTTCAACGTACTGCTGTGGGCAATGGTGGGAGTGTTCGTGGTGGTGGAGGGTGTACTACTCTATGCCGCCATCCGCTTTCGCAAACGCCCGGGCCAGGGCCTCCCCAAGCAGGTCCACGGCAACACCTTTCTCGAGATAACCTGGACAGTGATCCCCACCATCATGATTCTTGTCTTGGGAATCTGGTCGGTGTTCACTCTCTTCGAGTTGGAGCAGCCTCCGGCTTCCGCCGCCGACTCGCTGGACATTATCGCAACCGGGCATCAGTGGTGGTTTGAGTTTGAGTACCCGGATGCCGACGGCAACGGCACGCTGGTCACCACGGCCAACGAGCTGCGAGTGCCGGTGGGCCGCCCAATTGAACTGCTCCTGCAAAGCGACGACGTTATTCACAGTTTCTGGATACCCAAGCTGGCCGGTAAATTAGACATGGTGCCCACTCGAAACAATCGGATGTGGTTCCAGGCGGACGAGACCGGCACCTTCTATGGGCAGTGTGCCGAGTTTTGCGGCACGGCTCACGCGCAGATGAAGTTTCGGGTGGAGGTGCTCAGTCAGGAAGATTACGATGCCTGGGTGGCTGGCTACGGACGGTCACCCCAGTTATCTCCCCAGGCGCAGCGGGGTCAGCAAGTATTCAATGGTGAAGGCGGCTGTGTCGTATGCCACACCACCACCGGTCCCGATAGTCCGGAAGTTGTTGCCGGGCGGATGCAAGGCTTCCTTAACACCGAGGTGGGAATTGCCCCGGGTCCGAACCTGACCGACCTGGCCACCCGCCGAAGCTTTGCCGCCGGTCTGGAGGACCTGAACCGGGAAAACCTGCGGTCCTGGATCAACAACCCCAATGACATTAAACCCGGCAACCATATGGCGGCCCGGGCCATCGTCTATCAGACCTCCGATGGCAAGGCGAAATTGAGTACCGAGCAGGTTTCCGACCTGATTGAGTATCTCCTTAGCTTAAAGTAGACTGTATTTTTGCACGTTATATTAGAATCGAACAGATTGCAATTGTAACCGCTTTTAATCGTAACCGCTTTTAATCGTAACCGCAGCAAAGAGGAGCAGCGAAGGCAGAAATGGCCACAGCAACTGATGTAATCGCCCGCCCGGCCAGCGCCAGCGGAATTTGGAGCTGGATAACCACTGTTGACCACAAACGAATCGGTATCCTCTACGGGGTTACCGCTCTCTTCTTTTTCATGCTGGCCGGGGTTGAAGCCGGTGTAATTCGTATGCAGTTGGCGGTGCCCGATAACGAGTTAGTCAGTCCCGACTTTTTCAACCAGTTGTTCACCATGCACGCCACGGCAATGATTTTCATGGCCATAATGCCCATGAGCGCGGCCTTCTTCAACTATATGATCCCGTTGGCAATCGGCGCTAGAGACGTCGCCTTCCCCAGGTTGAATGCCTTCAGCTATTGGGCTTTCCTGTTTGGGGCACTGTTAATACACTCCAGCTTCCTGGTGCAGCAAGCGCCCGACGCGGGTTGGTTTGCCTACGCCAACCTCACCGAAAAGCCCTTCAGTCCCGGCAGAGGAATAGATTTCTGGACGCTGGGTTTGCAGGTGTTGGGTATCGCCTCTCTGGCGGCGGGCTTTAACTTTGTAGTGACCATCATTAACATGCGCGCCCCGGGCATGAGCTTCATGCGCATGCCGTTGTTTGTCTGGATGACTCTGATAACCTCCATTCTGCTGGTACTGGCCTTCCCGATAATTACCGTGGGCTTGATTGAGTTGACCTTCGACCGCCTGTTCGGCACCAACTTCTTCAACACCGCCGGTGGAGGAGACCCGATTCTTTGGCAGCACCTTTTCTGGATCTTCGGTCATCCCGAGGTTTACATACTGATTCTGCCCGCCATGGGCATTGTTTCAGAAGTCTTGCCAACCTTCTCCAAGAAGCCGCTTTTCGGTTACCCGGTCGTGGTGTTTTCCGGGATAGTCATTGGCATAATGGGTTGGGCGGTCTGGAGCCACCACATGTTTACGGTGGGCTTGGGGCCGGTGGCCAACTCGGTGTTTACCATCACCACCATGCTCATTGCGGTGCCCACCGGCGTGAAGGTATTCAACTGGATCGGCACCATGTGGGGCGGCGCAATCGAATTCAAGACGCCAATGCTATTTGCCATTGGGTTTATTGCATTGTTTATCGTCGGCGGGTTGAGCGGCGTGTCTCACGCGGTGCCGTCGTCCGACGCCCAGCAACAGGACACCTACTACATTGTGGCCCACATTCACTACGTGCTGTTTGGCGGGTCTATCTTTGGCCTGCTGGCGGGAATCTACTACTGGTTCCCCAAGATGACCGGAAAGATGATGTCAGATAAATTGGGTAAGATCAACTTCTGGCTGCTGTTCGCGGGTATGAACATCACCTTCTTCCCCATGCATTTCCTGGGGCTCAACGGGATGCCCCGCCGAATCTACACCTATACTTCTGAATTTGGCTGGGATGCCCTGAACCTGTTGGCGACGGCGGGCTACTTCGTAATTGTGCTGGGGATGTTATTTTTCGTGGTGAACGTCTTCCGCAGCTTGAAAAGCGGGGAAGCAGCCGGCCACGACCCTTGGGACGCCCCGGGCCTGGAATGGTCGATTGCTTCACCGCCCCCAGTCTACAATTTCGCTCGCGTCCCGCAGGTACTGGGCCTAGACACTTATTGGATAGTTAAGCGGCGGGCAGAGGCGGCCGGCACCCCGATCACCGGGCCGGAACCCTACGTTGATCCCGACAGCATACACATGCCCAGTCCGTCCTACTGGCCAATCGTTACTGCGCTGGGCGCCGTCACCTTGGCGGGGGGGTTCTTGTTTGAGTTCCCCTGGGATTACATAAAATTCCCCATACCCTTCCTGGGCGGGCTGTTAGTGTTTATCGGTATAGTTGGGTGGGGCAACGAGCCCGTGGTTCACGGTTATAATCACGGCTCAGAAGCCCACCATTAGGAGGCCTTAGTCTTGGCTCAAGCCAGCGGACAACTACCTTACGCGGACGTAGACCACACCTATACCAGTACCGGCCTGAACCACCGGAAGCTGCTGATGTGGGTCTTCTTAAGTTCAGATTGCCTGTTCTTTGGCGCGTTAATTGCCACCTATATGGTCTACCGGGGTCAAAGCATCGTGGGGCCTTATCCCATCGATATCATCAACGTTCCGGTGACCACCATCAGCACCTTTGTATTGCTGTGCAGTAGTTTTGCCATGGTGCAGGCTCTGGCGGCGACCAATCGCGACGACCAGAAAGGAATCCAGTTATGGCTGCTGGCTACGGCGTTCTTGGGCCTGATATTCATCGGTTTCCAGGGTTTTGAATTCTATGAGTTCCTGCAGGAAGGCTTGAGGATCGATGGGAACCTGTTCGGCACAACCTTTTTCACCTTGACCGGGTTCCACGGCGCTCACGTGACCCTGGGTATCGTCTGGCTGCTGGGTATGTTTATTGTCGCCCGCAAGGGCCGTGTGGGGCCGGCGACTGCCTTGGATGTGGAAATTCTCGGCCTGTACTGGCACTTCGTGGACATAGTGTGGATCATCATTTTCACTCTGCTCTACCTGGTCGGTGGTTTTGACGCGGGTCCCACTCCCGGTATGTTAGTTGAGCCGTTCCTGCTGGCCTGAGGAGCAAGGTAAATGAGCAGCCATCCACCCGATCACCAAGACAGCCGTCATCCAACTTTCAAGCAATACGTCCTGATTGCGATCATCCTGTTCGTCATCACCCTGGTCGAATTTTTGATTGTTGTTCCCCAAAGTATGAAGGGAGCACCGGTGACGCTAGCCCCGCTGTTCATTCTGTCGGCGATCAAATTTGTCATCGTCGTCATGTTCTACATGCACTTGAAGTTTGAATCGCGCACGCTGAGCATAGTGTTCGCCACCGGTCTGGCGCTGGCGTTCCTGGCGGGAGGTTCGCTGCTGACAATATTCGGTTCCCTCAAGCCGACTCCGCGAGACTTTGCCGCGGCCAACGCGGTCCCCTTCATCCACGACGCAGAAGCTGGCGGTCATACGGAAGAGCCATCGGTGTCGCCGCCAGTTACCCTTGAACCCGAAGCCGGGGCAACCGAGCCTGCTGCCGGTGGCTCGGAACTGGTGGCCCAGGGCGAGGCTTTGTTCACCGGTGGCAATTGCAGCGCCTGT
>JACZRM010000117.1 GCA_022576105.1 Chloroflexota bacterium
AAGGGCTCACATCAAAAACTTGCCTAGGCCTCCGCCATTTCCTCCGGCTGTTCGGCCTCCCAGAACTGCTGGTAATCCTCCACAAAGTATTTAACTCGCGTCTTTTTGTACTCGCGGGTGCTGTAGAGCATCATACTATCGGTGATGCCGGTGGACTGGCTGATTTCTTCGGCAATCTCCTCGCACCCGCCGGGCGTGGTGGCATGGACCATGGTGAAATGGGTGTAGGGCCAGTCGGGGAAAGTGGGACGCTCGTAACAATGGGTAACCGCCGAGTGTTGGGCCATGGTCAGGCCCACCTCTTCAGATCGCTCCGAGGGTACTTTCCAGACAATCATGGCGTTGGCTCGGAAACCGGAGCGGCGGTGATGGAGCACCGCGCTGAAGCGGCGCATCAGCTTCCGATCCTGAAAATCCTGGGCCAGGGCGAACAACTGTTCGTTGGTCAGGCCCAAATCCTGGGCCATCCGGTCAAAGGGTCTTGGCGCCAGTTCCAGGTCTTCTTGCAGCCCCCGAATCGCCGATTTTTCCGCTTCTGACACCGGGATCGCGGTGTTCCAGCCCTGGTCCGGAGTCCGCTCGCCCACACCGTCGGGATTGTAGTTGTGGGCGGCGCTTTTCTCCTGGACCATGTCGAAGTTGACGCCAATCTTGAAGAAGCGGATGGTGGGCATCATGCGATAATTCAAAGCTGCGGTCTGTTCGGCCATCCAGACCACGGTGGCCTCTAAATCGCCGTCGGGAGGAACGGCGATGGTGAACCACAGATTGTAGTAGGAGCCTTCCCGTGCGTAGTTGTGACTGACCCCGGGATGACGGTTGATGAACAATGCTCCCTGGTGGAGCTGCTCCGGTTCGTAGGCAATGGCAACCAGGGTGGTCTTGTAACCCAGGCGCCGGGTGTCGAAGATGGCGCTTATTTGACGTACTACGTTCTGGCGTTTCAACTCGCCCAACCGGTCAATCACATCCGGCTCGGTAATGCCCAACTCCTGGCCTATTACCAGGTAGGGTTGGTCCACCAGGGGGAAATTACCCTGGATTATGTTCAACAACTTGCGGTCGATTAAGTCCATCGGCGCCGTTGAATCCTCCTATTTATTTGCCGGTTTATTGGCCGGGACAACATTCCCGTTGGCCTGGTTTAATCGAGTCTGATACGACTCCACGATCCCCACCAAGACTCGATCGGCTACCTCCAGTGCTTGGCTCCAGGTCTTGGCTTTGGCCGAGTCCAGCACCATAGTACGGAAGAAGATAAAGGCTTCGGTGGTGTCTTTCAAGGAAACCGCCCGGTCGGCCATCCCAGTCCCGTATTCGTGGCCTAGCATCAGGGCCTCTTCCAGGGTTTCTTGGCGGCGGCGGCGGGGCTGGGGGTCTTGGAGCAGGAGCGACAATAACCGGCGGCCAAACAAGCGCATGCGGTCCCGCCCCTCTTCCTCCACGCTCTGGTACCAGGACTGGCGGGCCACGTCTTCATGGGTCAGGCGCCGGCGGATGCGCCGGAGAGCCGAGCCCTCTGCCTTTTCCCTGGATTCAGGCTCCGGGGGTTCTTTACCTTGTTGGGTGAGGGCGATGACGTCTTCCCGGGCGAAACGCCGGTGGCCGCCTGGAGTACGGTATACCCGCAGATGACCGTTGTCGGCCCACTGTCGCAGGGTGGCTTCGTTTACCTGGAGCAGGCGGGAGGCCTCTCCCAGGGAGATCCACTGGGTCTGATCCGGGGACTGGGTTTCTAACATTTAGGTCTAATTACTGAAATCTACCGGAAAAATCTATAGAAATCTGCTAAAATCTACTAATCAGTTGAGATTTTCTTAACTTCCTAGAGATTAGCATATGGCCGTCCAAGGGTCAATGGATTTCTTGGGGAATTTTCGCCCGTTTTACCTGGGATTAGTTGGGGTCGTCCGCAAATCTATACCTGGGTCCGGTTTCTTCAAGACAATTAGATGCTTGTTTGGCAAGTTGCGCCAGTTGTTGGTCGGTTGCTGGTGGGTGCTATACTATTCAATAGCATTAATTGAGCGGTAATGACGGCATGCTCCAGGCTAAACGCGACCTTTTTCGTAAACTAAAAGGTGCAATCAGGTCTAAAGCGGTGCTCGAGGCGATGGAAAGCGTTCCCAGAGAGCGTTTTGTTGGGGAGAATTCCCGCCAGATGGCCTATCAGAATATTCCATTGCCCATTGGTGAGGGACAGACTATCTCCCAGCCATTGATCGTGGCGTTAATGACCGAAGCGTTGGAGTTGCGGGGAACAGAGCGGGTCCTGGAGATTGGCGCCGGCAGCGGCTACCAGGCGGCGGTTCTGTCCCGTTTGTTGCCCAGAGGGAGTCTGGTCACCGTTGAGCGGTTGTCGTCGCTGGCTGAGGACGCGCGGCTGGTGCTGGGCGAGTTGGATTGCAACAACGTAATCGTAGAGCTGGCTGGGCCGACCTTGGGCGCTCCGGAACACGGGCCTTTCGACGCCATTATCGTGACCGCGGCATCGCCCCAGATTCCCGATGCGCTGGTGGCCCAACTGGTGGTGGGCGGCCGCATGATCATTCCAGTGGGCAGGCTTGAGCAGCAGGAACTGATGCGGGTATTGCGTACCGATGAGGGAGTGTCGCTGCGCTGGCTGGGGCCGTGTCGGTTCGTACCGCTGATCGGGGAAGACGCTTTCCCGGAGAATTGAAGACCTACGCAACGTCTGTTTTGGGATCGCTTTATGCGCCCAGCCAGGGAATATGGCATAATAGCCCACATCCTCGATTCAAGGAGCAACCATGTTTGAAAAGATTCAGCACATTGGGTATCTGGTGGCCGACCTGGATGCCGCCGTTGTCTGGTTCAAGCAGACCTTTGGCGGCGATAACGCTGGGGGCAGCACCCTGAACCCGGGTGGCGTGGCCGTTCCCAGTGGTGGCCGCAACGCCTTCATCCATTTCGGTCAGATCGAGGTTGAGCTGATTGAACCCAACGACCAGGCCAATGTGCCGGCCAATACCCTGGTGATGCACCATGTCGGTTACGTGGTGTCGGACATCGAAAAATCCAAGCCTGAACTGGAAGCGAAAGGGTTTAAATTCGCCTCAGCAAAGGCCAACATCAACGTTTTGGGACAGGGCGTCCTTTACTTTGACCCGGAGACTACCAACGGAGTTCTGATGCACCTGACTCAACAGCCCGCGCAACCCAGCACCATTGGTGTGGGCCAGGGGTGCGCGGTGGAGCGAATTATACACGCGGGATACCTGGTGGATGACGTTGAAGCGGCGGTGGCCTGGTACGAGACCAAGTTTGGCGGTGTTGCCGTCGGCGGCATCGGCGCGTCTCGCCGGGGGGCCCGCAACGCCTACGTAAACTTTGGTCAGGTGCAGGTCGAGTTGATCGAAGCGCTGGACCAGGGCGAGTTGGGCGGCCAGAAATGGGTCATGGACCATGTGGGGTACACCGTGTCCGATATCGGGGCCAGCATCGCCGATTGCCAGCACCGCGGATTTCAGTTTGTTGCCGACGAGCCCATCACCAACCGGGTGGGCCAGACTCTGCTTTACTTCGATACCGCTACCACCATGGGCAGCCGGATGCATCTAACCCAACTGCCCAAAGACTAAGTATCTGAGTAAAGTCGTTTAATTTCCGCACATCCTGAGCTTGTCGAAGAATGAACAAAGTGGATAGTATTCCCCTCACCCCCGCTCGCCCTTCGACCAGGTCAGGCTGAGCGGAGCTTGCAATCGTGAGTGCCACACCCAAAAACATTATCCTGGTGGGATTCATGGCCACCGGCAAAAGCCATGTCGGCAGAATTTTGTCCCAAAAAACCGGCTGGCCGCTGGTTGACGCCGATGAGGAAATTGTCCGGCGGACGGGCCGCTCGGTCCAGAGCATTTTTGACCACGATGGTGAACCGGCCTTTCGGGAACTGGAGCGCGCAGTTATCGCCGACCTGTGCGCCGGCCGCCGGCAGATAATCTCCGCTGGAGGTGGGGCCTTCCTGGACTCCAACAACCGGCAATCGACGTTGCAGAACGGGTTGGTCTTCTGCCTGAGCGCATCTCCGGATACCATCCTTGACCGGGTGAAGCAAGACCAGGGCGAAGACGCTCCCCTGCGGCCGCTGTTGTCTGGGGACAACCCCCGGCAGCGCATTGCAGAATTGCTGACCCGGCGCGCTGAATCCTATGCTCAGGCCCATCACACCATCGACACCGACGCGTTGACGCCGGAACAGGTGGCGGAGCGTATACTTGGGTTGTGCGAACTAGATTGAAGCAGCGAGACAGTTTTGTCAGGATATGGCAGCCTACGCCCGATCATTCTGATACGCAGCGCAGTGGCGGCGAATAATCCAAGATTCTTAGATCCCGTCGCTCCCTCAGAATGACAAAATGCGGTGAGCAGCCTTGTCACCAGGGCTTTTCAGGAGGGCAATCAATGGCCGACATTGAACTGGCGGCGACGGTGCATCACTCCGGCGGCAGCTACCCGGTGATAGCCGGTTGGGGTGTCATTGACTGCCTGGGCGAAAGACTGTTGGAGTTGGGCGTAAAGAGCCCAGCCTATATCATCACCGATGAAAACGTGATGCGTCCTTATGGCCGGGCCGCCCAGTGGTCGTTGCAGCGCAGCGGAATTGCGGCCCACTGCTTCATCATCCCACCCGGAGAGCCCAGCAAAAGCTTTGAACTGGTCCAACACATCTACGCGTGGCTGGTGGGACTGAAGGCCGAGCGCGGCCAGGCCATCATCGCCGTGGGCGGGGGTGTGGTTGGAGACCTGGCCGGGTTCGTGGCCGCCACCTTCCTGCGTGGGGTGCCCTTTATTCAGGTGCCCACCAGCATGGCGGCCATGGTCGACGCATCCATCGGCGGCAAGGTGGCGGTCAACCTGCCCCAAGCCAAGAACCTGGTCGGCGCTTTCTACCAACCTCTGGCGGTGCTGGCCGATGTGCAGGCGTTGTCCACCTTGGGCCGGCGGGAACTGTCCGAAGGCTGGGCTGAAGCAATCAAGCACGGATTGATTCTGGATGAGGGCCTGCTGGACCTGTTTGAAGAGCACGCCGAAGCGCTGATGGCGGTCGAACCGGAAATCTCCACCCAGGTTATTCGCCGCAGCATGGCCATCAAGGCCGATGTGGTCAGCCAGGACGAGCGGGAAACCCTGGGTATCCGCATTCTGTTGAACTACGGTCATACCATCGGCCATGCCCTGGAGTCGTCCACCGAATACGGCCGGTTCAGGCAAGGTGAAAGAGTGGCCATCGGCATGATGGGCGCCGCCGGAATGGCCCAGCAGATGGGTATGATTTCCCAGGAATTGGTGGACCGCCAGCGAGCGATATTGCAGCGGTTCAACCTGCCGACCAAGGCCGCCGATGTCTCGGTGGCGGACATACGCCAGGCCATGTCGCTGGACAAGAAAGTGCAGTCCGGCGTCAACCGCTGGGTCCTGCTGGAAGGTGTGGGCCGGGCGGTGGTGCGGCAGGACGTGCCCTGGGAGCTGGTGGAGCAGACCCTGGCCGAGCTGGTGAACTAGCGGTCTTTGATTGCGCTGCAATGTCCGTAAGGGCGCAAGGCCGTGCGCCCCTACCCCAACGTTATAGGCTCAGGCCACGCGCTCCTACCCGCGAGTCTCAGTCCCCTTTTAAGGAACTTGAACCCAGTTTGGCTCGCAGCAACAACCCTCCAATCACCATCGCCATGATTCCCGATACGCCCAGCAAGATCACCGCCGCCAGCACGTTCAAGTACTCCAGATTGGTCCCGCTTTCGGAAACTTGCTTCAGGGCAATGGCTACGCTGCCGCTAAGCACGGTTATCCCGAACAGCACCCGTATGCGGTCAGCGTCCACGTATCTGGTGGCGGTGGCCCCCAACTGCGACCCCACCGACGCTGCGGCCAGCATGATGATGGCAATCAGTGGGTC
>JACZRM010000118.1 GCA_022576105.1 Chloroflexota bacterium
CCCAGGGGGAAGCCTTCATCGCCTTCCAGCAATATTGCAAACGCTTGAAGGAGCGGGGCGTTATCCTGGCGGTGTGTTCCAAAAATGACCAGGCCAATGCTCGGGAGCCTTTCCTGCAGCATCCGGAGATGGTGCTGCGGATGGATGACATAACTGCCTTCTTCGCCAATTGGGATGACAAGGCCACCAACCTGCAGCGTATTGCCGATGAAATAAACATCGGTATCGACTCCCTGGTTTTTGTCGATGATAACCCCATGGAGCGGGGAATCGTCCGGCGGTTTCTGCCGGAGGTGGGAGTCCCGGAAATGCCCGAGGACCCGGCGGGCTACGTGAGGGCGCTGGACCGGAACCGGTATTTTGAGATGGTCTCATTGAGCCGGGAAGACCTGGAACGCAGTCAGATGTACGCCGCCGATGCCCAGCGCAAGGCGAAGTCCTCCTCTTCGGTGAACCTGGACGACTATCTCAAGTCGTTGAACATGACTGCGGTGGTGGAACCGTTGAACGATGTCAACTTTGAGCGGTTTGGGCAGTTGATCAACAAGTCCAACCAGTTCAACCTCACCACCCGGCGTTATTCCGCCGCGGACCTGGCGAGACTTCGCAGCGATGCCAAATGGTTCACCCGTGCTTTCCGCCTGAAGGACCAGTATGGCGACAACGGGTTGATTTGCGTGGTAATCGGGTCGCTGGGCGATGAGGCGCTGGAAATTGATACCTGGCTGATGAGCTGCCGGGTCTTGAATCGGGGAATGGAGGCGTTGGTGATGCGGCACATCCACGATCTGGCCCGGGATGCGGGTCTGAAATATGTGGCCGGCGAATACTTGCCCACCGCCAAGAACGCCATGGTCAAAGACCACTATCAAGGTCTGGGATTTGAGAAGATTGCAGAATCCGACGAGGGCAACACCAGCTGGAGGTTGCCGGTCAATGACGATGAAACGCGCTGGCCCAACTACATTGCGGAGGAGTCGATTTGACCGTTAGAGACGTGATGCAGGAGCTTTTCCAGGATGTATTCGACGACCCGGACCTGGAAATCTCCGACGAATTGACCGCCGACGATGTGGAGTTGTGGGACTCGCTGGAACACATCAATCTGATTATCGCCACTGAGAACCGGTTCAAGATCAAGTTTACTACCGCTGAAATGTCCCGGCTGAAGGAGCACGACCAGAACGTGGGCAGTTTCATACGCATGATTGAGTCAAAGTTGAGCAATTAAGGGTCTAAACCTGACCCGTTTAAAAGTGGACAGTCACTGAAAACGGTCTCAGTTTCCGTTTAGAAACTGTCAGATGGTGAAACAAAACATTTAATGGATATTGCATCTTTTTCGTTTCTAATCAGCCTGGCGGTGGTCGCCGTGGTCTTCCAGGTTGTTCCTGGGAAGGCTCCTCGCCAGGCCCTGCTGGTGGCGGTTAACGCCGCTTTCCTGTATCCCTTCATGGGTAACTGGCAGAGTTGGGCCGGAATGGGTGTCTTTGTGCTGATCGGCTTCGCCATGGTGCGTGTCGCCCAGTCGCAGTTGCGGGGATTGTGGCTGTCCCTGTTCATTGGAGTCCTGGTGGCGGCGTTCTTGTACGTCAAAAGCTACCAGTTTCTCGCCCTGGCGATTCCCAGTGGGTTGCTGGACCACCCAATTGCCCTGATCGGCATATCGTACATGCTGTTCAAGCTGATCCACATGCTGGTCGACGGCTGGCAGCGAGAACTGGTGCCGGTAAGATTTATGACCTACTTGAATTACCAGTTGGGGTTCTTCACCCTGCTGGCCGGCCCGATTCAACGCTATAACGACTTTGCCAAATTCTGGGAGAGTATTGGCACTGCGCTTCCCCAACGCCGGGAGGTGTTACTGGCCTGGAGCCGCATCCTCACCGGCATGATCAAGATGGCGCTGATTGGCGGATTTGCCCTTTCCTGGTATGACCGGGCCTCAGGCCTGGCCCTGAGTACCGATGATCCCTTCCGAGCGATAGCCGGTTTAGGGGTCTTGTTCTACGCCTACCCTGCCTTCGTTTTCTTCAACTTCTCCGGCTACACCGACATCGTCATCGGAGCTGGGAAGCTGTTTGGGTTGGACCTGCCGGAAAACTTCAACCGGCCTTACCTGGCCCGCAACATGGTTGATTTCTGGAATCGCTGGCACATTACCCTGTCCACCTGGGTTCGGGATTATGTGTTCATGACCTCGTACAAATGGGTGGCTACCAAGTGGAGTGTGCAGGCCCGCCGCCTGGGATATTTGCTGGCCTTCATGTCCCTGCTGCTGGCCGGAATCTGGCATGGCGCAACCTGGAACTTTGTGCTCTTTGGTCTGGTGCACGGCGTTGGTGTCGCCAGCGCCCAGATCTACGGCCAGTCGTTGCGGTCGGTAGTTGGGGCCGCCGGAGTGCGACGGTACCTGCAGAACCGCTGGATCACTGGGTTGGCGGTTTTTGGCACCTTTCACTACGTTTGCTTTGGGTTCATGTTCTTTGCGCCGGGTCTCAGCAGAACGAAAGATATTCTCTGGAACGTCTGGTCGGTGCTAGCTTAGGGAGGATGCAGATATGCGAGCGTTCATAAACCTGATTGTTGGCAGTCCAAAACTGAGCGACCGGTCTTTGGTCGTTCACCTGCTGGCCAAAACCGTGGTGGTTATGGTGGCGTTGGTGGTGGTCTGGGCCTTGGAGTATCAGGCTGCGGTGATCTACGAGGGGTTTTAGGTGGAAGCCGTCAAGAGTTGCTTGATCAGCGGAGCTTCTCGGGGCATCGGCGCGGCCACCGCCCAAGAAATGGCCCGGCGCGGCTACCACGTGTTTGTGAACTATCGCAGCAGCCACTCCGACGCGTCCAGGCTGATTGACCAGATACGGCAGAGCGGCGGTTCTGCTGAATCAATTCCCGCCGATGTGACCGACCGGGAAGCAGTCGGAACAATGTTTCAGCAGGTGTCTGGCGCCTACGAGCAGCTGGATGTATTGATTCACAATGCGGCCATACCGCTGGTTCCCAAGCGTTTTTCCTCCCTGGACTGGATTGCTGATGTTCTACCCCAGATGGAAGTCAACGCCAGGGGCTTCTTGAACCTGGTGCAGGCGGCAAATCCGCTATTGTCCTCAGGGAGTCGGGTGGTGGTCTTGCTGACCGATTCCCTTTTCCACACGCCGCCGGTGCAGATGGGCGGTTACCTGGCGGCCAAGGGGGCGCTGTGGGGGTTGGTGCGGGCAGTGGCCAAGGAATTGAGGCCCAAGGGCGTGTCGGTAAACACGGTATCCCCCAGCATGGTGGATACTGACCTGCTTAGCGGCTACCCAGGCCGAGCGCTGGAAATATTTGCCCAGGACCATCCGATGGGCCGTCTGGCCACTCCCGAAGACGTTGCCGCCGTAGTTGCATCGGTGGCGGCCGAGGCCGGCGGCTACCTCCACGGCGCCAACATTGTGGTCAACGGCGGCAGCGAGACTTAGCCTCGGTTCCTATATCCGCTCAGCGTTACTTGCCAAACAGCGTAATACCGCGCTATCGCTTATCTCCGGCCCTGATAGTAAAATACAATAAGCCAATCACATCGAGCACCGATCACGCTCAATCTCACGGATAGCAGGTGGCAATGACCAAAGCAGTTCCCGCACAGTTGGCAATCCTCGCCGGGATTCTCCAGGAGATGGAGTCGGTTATAGTCGCCTACTCAGGTGGCGTCGACAGCACGTTGCTGGCGGTGGTTGCCCATCAAACTCTGGGTCGGCGAGCGTTGGCGGTCACCGCGGTTTCGCCCGCTCTGGCGTCTCGTGAGCTGGCTGAAGCCAGGAGCCTGGCCAAACGGTTTGGTCTGGCCCATCAGACCATTTCCACCAACGAAATGGAGCAAGAAGGCTATCTGGCCAACTCGCCGCAGCGCTGCTACTTCTGCAAGACCGAACTATACTCTCAGCTCAGCCGTATGGCCGAACGCGAAGGCTATGCCTGGGTAGCCAACGGCACCAATACCGATGACCTGGGTGATTACCGGCCTGGTTTGCAAGCTGCCACTGAGCATAAGGCCCGCAGTCCTTTGGTGGAGGCCGGCTTGAGCAAGGAAATGGTGCGCAGTTTAGCCAAACATTTGGATATCCCCATCTGGGACAAACCAGCCCAGCCTTGTTTGTCTTCTCGGATTCCCTACGGCACGCCGGTAAGTCTGGAGACCTTGTCCAAAATTGAGCAGGCCGAAGACTTTCTGCACAGCATTGGATTGAGGGAAGTACGGGCCAGGCACCATGATCGGGTGTGCCGGATTGAAGTCGCCGAAGCGGAGATGGACCTGGCCCTGGCCCACCGCAAAGAAATTGTGGCCAGTTTGAAAAAGATCGGTTACTTGTGGGTTTCCCTCGACCTGACCGGCCTGCGCTCCGGCAGCCTGAACGCCCAACTGAATCTGACCGCAGGCGACGCTCCCGGGTCCAACGCTTCCAACCCCAACGGTTCCGCCTCCATTTCTTCCGGGCCCAGCGGTTAATAGTAGTGCCGTGAAAGCAGCCTATATTCAGTCCATCGGTGGGGCCAGTGGCGACATGCTGCTGGGAGCCTTTCTCGACCTGGGCGTTCCTCTTGACCACCTGCAATCCGAATTAGGCAAAATGGAAATCTCTGGGTACCAACTGTCATCCAATCAGGAGACTCGCTGCGAAATCCGAGGCGCCAAGCTGACCGTCGCTTTGGATGATAACCAGCGCCGCACCCCGCGCGCACTGCTGGAAACCGTCGCATCCAGCTCCCTGGCGGCTCCGGTGAAGCAGCGGGCGGAAAAGGTGCTCCAGGCCTTGTGGCAGGCCGAGGCCAGGGTGCACGGCGAGCCCGAGGAATCCCTGGAACTGGAGGAGTTGGGCACCATCGACACGCTGGTTGACGTGGTGGGCGTAGCCATCTGTTTGGATTTTCTGGGAGTAGAGCGGATATTCGCCGCGCCCCTGGTGTTGGGTGAATCCCATCCCCCCAGAAGACCCGGAGGATACTCCAACCCCGCCCCGGCGACTTTGGAACTGGTTGCAATGTCCGGCGCGCCGGTGGTTGCCGATAATCCCATCTACCAGGGAGTAGGCGAGTTGACCACTCCCACCGGTGCGGCCATCATCACCGCCCTGGCTGAATTTGAGCGGCCGGCCTGCGCGGTCATCAAGATTGGCGTGGGTTTGGGCGGCAAAGACCCGGAACATTTTCCTAACGTGGTGCGGGTCTGGCTGTGCGAAGGTGCGGATGCCCCGGTCCAAACCCGGCAAGGTGAGATTGTGCTGTTGGAAACCAATCTGGACGATGTTACCGGCGAGGTGTTGGGATACGCTCAAGAGCGGCTTTTTGCCCTGGGCGCCCTGGACGTGTGGATCACCCCGATCCAGATGAAAAAAGACCGCCCCGGCATTGTGCTGTCGGCGCTGGTGCCGCAGCGGCTGGAATCGGCTGCCGTGGAATTGGTGCTGCGGGAAACGCCGACCCTGGGCGTCCGCAGCCGCCCGGTGGAACGCTACGTGGCGGAAAGGGAAGTGGTCTCGATTGCTACGGAGTTGGGCGAGATTAGAGTCAAAGTAAAGTCCCTGGCCGGTAAGCCGGTCAGCGTTTCCCCCGAGTATGAAGACTGCCGTAGCATTGCCCTGGAGTCGGGAACACCCTTCCAGGAGGTGTTCCAACAGGCGATGGAGGCAGCCCGGCGTCAATTTCTACCGTAAGAGATGTCCGCCCTGGTGAATAAGTAGGCTTGATGGATCAGCACCATTCACGGCGGTGTTTTCTGGGCCGATCAGTTCTGGCCGACATTGTCTGGTCTGGGGTTGTGCTGGTATTCTTGGCGGTGTTGACGCTAGCCACGGCGCTGCCGGTTTTCGGTCAGGGAGCAGGCGCCATCCGGCTGGTGGGTGACGATCAGGGCTGGACCTTTCC
>JACZRM010000119.1 GCA_022576105.1 Chloroflexota bacterium
GAAGTCATCCAGGTGCAGATAGTACATATAGGGCGATGGATTGACGCTGCGCAAGGCCCGGTACACTTGAAAAGGATGGGCGTCGGTCTTCCTGGAGAAACGCTGGGAGTTCACCACCTGGATCACGTCACCGTCATAGATGTACTCGATGCACTTCCCAACGGCTTCCAGGTATTGGGCCCGGCTAAAGTTGGAGCTGATCTCAGCGGGTTCGGCCGGCTGAGGGACCGGCCCCAACAAGTCGGCGGACAGTTCCAACGGGTGGGCCAGACGCCGCACCATGTCTTCAATTTTCTTGACCGCGGTGGCATATTCCTGTTCCAGGTCACCATCCAGATTCAGGTGGCTGACCACTTTGATGTTGTGCTGCAAATGGTCGAAGACCAGCATGGTGTCGGCGAACATGAACACTGACTCGGGCAGACCCTGCGGGTCGGCGGGCATGGTCGGCACACGAGGCTCGAAGTAGCGAATCGTATCATAGGCCAGGTAACCCACGCCGCCGCCGTGAAACCTGGGCAGTCCGGGCACCGGCACCAGCTGGTACTGGTCCATCTCGGCCTGCACCAGGGTCAGCGGGTCTACTTCTCCGGCGGCTTCGCCCTTACCCGTTTTAATAACCTTGTAAGGCTCGGTGCCGATAAAGCTGTAGCGGCCCAGCCGCTCGCCCCCTTCTACGCTCTCCAGCAAAAAGGAGTAGGGAGGACGGGCCACCTTCAAGTAGGCCGACACCGGGGTTTCCAGGTCGGCGTTGATGGTACGGAACACCGGCACCAGATTGCCCTGGCCGACCATTGCCTTGACCTGCTCTAACGATGGGTTGTACATTTTTTCATCCCTGAGATTGCGATAAATTCCCCCCATATAGAAAGGGGGAGGCGGCGCATTATTTAATTATTCGGCCCTGGCACACGTCACAAATAAAAGCCCGTCCACCAGGGACGGGCTTTCGCCGTGTTGCCACCCATTTTATCGATCGGCTCCAGTTAAAGTAGACGGAGCGTTTTCAATGTCTCAGCCGGCGGAGAGGCCCTGGTCTACATAGCCTCTGTGCCGTGGGCCGGTAACGTGACCCTAACGTCCCAGCCTACTGGACGGCAGATGGTCTGCTCGTTGGTTCAGCCAGCGGCTCGGGGGTCCATTCGTGCTTCAGCAACTGGCGCCGGCTCACACCTTACCCGGCTCTCTGGGCCTCGCTGGAAGTCTACTACTCCCCGTCACAGCCTTTAATATTATTGAACTGTAATCTTGAGTATAGGCAGAGCATTTCACTGATGTCAAGACAAGCCACGACGGCAGTCGATATTAGGATTACCAATGAGCAACTTTGCTGGAAGTGGATTGGATAACCGGAGGCGTATCAAATTCATCCCCTGGCAAAGGTCTGGGTACGTCGCTTCACTCCTACTCGACCACCCGTGCTCAGCCACCAAATCACCCTCTACGGCATCAGCAGAACCTTGCCGGTGGTCTGGCGTCCCTCAAGCTGCCGGTGGGCCTCGACCGCCTCCGACAGCGGCAGGGTTAGGCCGATGTGCAGCTTCAATTCATTGGAACGCACCCAGCCCAGCACCTCATTAGCGCGATGCAGCAGCTCTTCCCGTGTGGCGGTGTAGTCGCCCAGACCGGGTCGGGTCAGGAACAGGGAGCCGTTGCGCAGCACGCTGGAATCCACCGACGACACTGCGCCGCTGGCCTGCCCATAGAAGACCATGTAGCCCCGGCGACCAAGGCACTTGATGCTGTTGTCAAAGGTGGTCTTACCCACCGCGTCAAACACGATGCGCACGCCTTGACCGTCGGTGGCGTTTTTCACTTCCTGGGCAAAGTCCTGCTGCGTATAGTTAATGGTGGCGTCGGCGCCGGCGTCCTTCGCCAATTGGGCCTTCTCTTCGGTGGACACGGTGGTGAACACATAGACGCCGCATTTTTTTAGCATCTGAATCAGCAGCAGGCCCACACCGCCGGCCCCAGCATGCACCAACGCCCGGTCGCCTGGATTCAATTGGGTGATGCCAAAGGTCAAGAAATGGGCGGTCATGGCCTGGAGCATGGTGGCCGCGCCGGTGGAGAACTCCATGCCATCGGGCAGCGGCACCAGCAGCCAGGACGGCACCACCGCTTCCTGAGCGTAGGAACCGGTACACATGGCGTAGGCCACCCGGTCGCCCACCGAAACTTCGTCCACGCCCTGGCCCACCGCCTTTACCAGGCCCGCGGCTTCGCGGCCCGGAGTCCAGGGCAGGCTGGCCGGCGGATTGGTCCCCTTGCGGCTGGAGACATCGGTGTAGTTGACCCCAATGGCCTTGATGTCCACCAACGCCTCACCTGGCCCCGGTGTTAGTTCCGGTACATTCTCGTAGCGGAGCACCTCCGGCCCGCCCACTTCGTGCGCTCTAACAGCTTTCATGCTAACTCCTCCGATTTCCTCGACAATGTATCAGTGACCGATGACGGTGATTTGCCCCCAATGTATAACTTACCGCAGAGTTCGCAGAGCACGCCGAGAAGATAATTATTTAGCCCGTTTTCTCAGCGGACTCGGCGCGCTCTGCGGTTATTAGGCCATTTCGTTGGGAAGGGTTTCGGAGATGACCCTATCCACCCAGCACCGAAACCATGCCGGTGACATTTTCAATGTTCTCCAGATTGCGGAAGCTCCCGATGGTCTCCTCGATGTGGTCTGGGGGCAGGATGTAGCGGCTGCAGTACAGGAATTTGGCGTCCAGTTCCTCGGAGTCCAAGGGCAGTTCCGGCTGGCCCCGCGCAAACTCCACGCGATGCTTTAACCTGCGTCCGTCGGCCAGGGTAATTTCCAGGTTGCTGGGATTGGCAATTAGAGGTGTCGCCTTCTCGGTGGCCACCACCGAGACCCGGTCCATCATCCGCCGGACCTCAGAATCCTGCAGCGCAGTATCCGAGAAAAAGTCGATCAGCGGTGGGCCGTGCAGCAAAGTAGCCGCCACAATGTAGCTCAGACAAAATCGGGCCTCCCGCCCGGTTTGAGGCGTTGGGTAGCGCAATCGCTGCAAAGCCTGGGGAGTAACTCCAATATCTACCGCCAGCACCTGGTCGGGTACAATGTGGTACTGCTGCATTAGCTGCAGCACTGCGTCAATGGTCGTGTGGCCAGCCGATTCGCAGGGGTATAGCTTGAGCGTCACCCCGGGATCGACGATGTCGTAAGGGTTGCCCAGCTCCCTGAAGAAGGCGTCTTCATCCAGTTCATTCGACCGACCATAGACATCCAGCAGGCCGCCCGGCGCTTCCAGGGCGTCCCTGGCGCCGGCAAATCCTCTTTGCGCCAGGGTGGCCGCCATGATGCCGTTCATTGCCGCCCGACCGCACTGCAAGGCACGGGAGCCGGTGGCGAGATTGGCCTGGATGCCTCCCGCCTCCCCGCAGGCGAGGCCCACTGCGCCTTCAATTTGTCCCGCTTCCAATCCCAGCAACAAGGCGGCCGCAACTGTGGCCCCTATGTGTCCGGCGACGCCGTCCTGAGGCCAAGCCGGATTGCAGATGCCGCCCAGTTTGGCCGTCACTTCGCAGCCCAGCGCGTAGGCCGCCAGCACATTTTTTCCGGCGTAACCGTTCAACTCCCCCAAAGCCAGCACCACCGGAAGCACAGTGCAGGAGGGATGTACTCCCGTTTCGAACATCTCGTCGTCAAAGTCCAACAGGTGCATCATTGTACCGTTGGCCAGTGCGGCGTAAATTGGGGAAGTTCGCAGGCCCATACCGATGATGGTGCACTTGCCGTTGCCCTGCATCTCCTGCACATATTGGGTGAGGGTCCGGCCTTCCGGCTGAGCGGCGGCCGCCAGGGCCACCGCCGCCGCGTTCACCATCATCTCCTTGGAACGCTCGACCACCGCGGCGGGCAACCGGTCAAAAGAATAATTGTCCAGCGCAAATTGGGCCAAACGATGGGTGAAACCCATAGGGTAATGCTCCGGGTCACAGTTTTGCCCTTTGCCAGTAGGGAGACCGGGCTCTGCACGACAGAATACTAGCGCGGGATGGAATTAGCAACGGGGAAAGGGTGAGCGGATCGTTTCCACTCCGGCGCTTGCAGTTTGCTACGTTGACTCAATGGGGGATTTCGATACGCTTCGCTACTCAATCTACGCCAAGCCTGCGTTGGTCAAATAGGCCGAAATGGGGTATTGAGACCGGCTAGGCGGCGGGACAAATAGCTGCAACCTGCGTTGGCAGTGGCTCGTTAGGAGTGGCTGCATTAGTAGAGGCTGAAGGAGGAGCCAGGGGGCGCGTCGATGGCTTATCCGGCAGTACAGAAGGGGAAAGGATGGTCAATCGGGCCCGAGAGCCCCCAATACCTGTTGCCGGTTCATGCCGGGCTCTACCTGAGGGGAATAGAGCATTCCGATGATTTGTCGGTCCAGCGGAGAATATTCCTCGGTGGCAGTCCAACCCTGGTAAAAGATGCTGTCCTGGTATTGCCAGGAGTCCCGGAACAGGCCCAGGGTCTGGGTCAGTTCCTCTCGGATCAAATGAGACCGTTCCTGCTGGGTTACGCCTTGTGAAGAGATGAGGATTTTCCCGCGATAGATCACGCCATCGCCGTCCCACCACACCCGAAAGAACCCCCGATTTACCGGCACGTACTTGGGTTCCAGGGCAGCGAAGCGGGATTCCGGGATGAAATGGATGTCTAGGTTGGCGTCGATACCAGTTGCGGTCAAATTCAGCCCAAGCGTCAGCTGGTTTAGCTCTTGAATTACGTCTTGCAGCGCGGACTGGTCGGCATTAGTCGGCTCACCGTGAACCTTGATCCTGATGTCGTCGGCCCAGCGACGCAGCACGGGTGGAGAGGCGCCATACTCCACGCCAAACCCAACCTCAGTCAGATAGTCAATTGCTTCTCCTGAATATTTGTTGGGATTCTCGGCGCTGTATTCCGCATTGCCCGGTGGCGAGTCCACCTCCAGGCTGGCTTCCTTTCGGGAGCTATCGATGGGGGGGATTTCTGACGGAGCAGAGGATTGCTTTTTATCGCCAGGTCCGGAGTAAGCGGCGGGTGGGTTCTCGACCTGGGAATAGGATACCTCCAGCGGAGATATCACCCTGGCCGCAGATTGTTCAACTCTCTGCCCGGCCGACCCATCGGGGGTAAAGTCCCCTGCCGGCAAGGCGTCGCAGGCTCCTAACACCAAGGCCAGGATGGCCGCGAGAATCAACCGGACCTGAGATAAGAGCATGGATGGCAGACCGGCAGTCAGCTTGCCGGCTGCCTTTTGGCAGGGTCTTTGACTATGCCACCCGGCCAGGATGTGGAACTATGGCGGGTCAGGCCGGGCACTGCTCGGCCTCAGTCACCGCTCTCAGGTCTTGAAGCTGCTCCCGAACCACTCGCACCTGCCGCTCGCTCCTGCTGATGAGAACGGCGATCTCCCGCACCGTTTTACCCTGGTCAAGAAACTTGATCAGCTCCTCGTTTCTGGCCCACCAGCGTTGCTCGCTGCGGTCTTTGGCTACGATGAGGGAGTTGATATCGCGGACCGCCCAGCGGCTGCGGCGACGCCTGCGCCTGGGAATTTCGGGAAGATCCGCGTTTTCGCCTGAAGACTGCGGTATCGATAGCAAGAAGGACAACTCCGGAAGGTCAATCTTGGGATAGTAGTAGTTGCCGCACTGCCAACACCTGAATTCATCTCCGTCCTGTACCAGGTCTCCTTTGCATTTCTGGCACCCACCCAATCGCCACATCTACGGAATCTCAGCAACCTGACGCTCAAGTTCCGTTGGCATCAGATTGCTCCTTTGCTTTTGTGATGGCCAAGGCTAGTTTCTTCAGGGCACTCCAGGTGGGTGTTTCCCCAACCTCTAGCCCCGCCTCCACCAGTGCCCGTACCCGCTCCAGGGCAGTGTCGCGTTGCTCTT
>JACZRM010000120.1 GCA_022576105.1 Chloroflexota bacterium
TTCGGTACCTTGTGTTCCAAAAGCCGACCAATAATTTCACCCGCTCATGGTTCGACAGGTCCGACTTGTTCGAGACTCTCGATGATATCGGAGCTCACCACGAGCGGGTTAGTCCGTTCGCGCTGAGCCACTTCGACAAGCTCAGAGCCTGCCCTGAGTTTATCGAAGGGACAGGCCTGTCGAAGGGCATCCTAAGATTGTTGCAAAAGTGAGACCTAATCCCGACTATTGGAGCAAAGCGCTAAAAAGCAGCGCGGGATGCCGGTTTACCCCAGTGCCTAAGACCCATCGGACAGGCCCAACTCCTGCAAAATGGCGGGTATTCCTTCCTTTTCCTGCTCGGTCATCGGCCTCAGCGGGCGGCTGACCGTGTCGTGGTCCAAAATCCCCATCAGCTTCAACGCCGACTTCATGCCGGAGAAGCTGGCCGCGTTGGGTCCGCCTCCCTTGGCCAACTGGGCGACTTTACCGGCGATGATCAATTGGGCGTTGCACTTCTTGACCGTTTCGGCGTCGCCGCGCTCACCGGCCTCCCATCCCTGGGCCGCCGCCTTGGGCGCCAGATTGGCGATGGCCGGGATGACTCCCTGCACGCCCACCGAGCCGGCGGTGGTGACCCGGTACACCGTACCCAGGAATCTCATTAAGGAAATATTCCCTTGTTCGCAGAGGACATTTAGCTCGGCCAGCAGCTCTCCAGCGCCGGAGCTGTCCTTCACGCCGACCACCGCGCCCTCACCGGCCAGGGTGGCGACGGTTCCGGGAGCCACTGCCGTCTTGACGGTTTGGGGAATATTGTAGACCCAGAGGGGCAGGCCGGAGCGGTCGCTGATGTAACGGTAGTGATCCAGCAACTCGTCTTGAGCGTGGGGGTAGTAATAGGGCGGCGTTACCGCCACACCGTCCAGCCCCATTTCCTGCACATCCAAGGCCATCTGGAGGGATAGCTGAGTGCTGACCCCGGACACATTGCCGATGATGGCGACCCGTCCAGCCACTTCATCCACCACTGTCTCGATGCTGATCAGCCGCTGCCGATCGGGCAGGGCGGCGAACTCGCCGGTGGTCCCAGATACCCAGATGCCGTGAACGCCGTTGTCGATCAGGTAATTCACCAGCCGGCGCAGGGACTGGGTATCCACCGTTTCATCAGAGTTCAACGGAGTGAGGATGGGTACGATAACTCCTCTAATATTTTCGACTGGCATAGATCTGCATTTCTCCTATTATCTTCTGGATTGGTGCTGACTAGGTGGGCCGCTGGATCAGCTCGACGCTGACTTCGTCCGGGGCCACCACAAAGGCAACCATGGAGCCGGAGGGCATGGTCCAGGGCTCGCAGTTGAACTTGACGCCGTTGTCCTTGAGGCGGGCTGCCAGCCCGGCCAAGTCGTCGGTCTCAAATCCGAAGTGGTCCAACCCGTAGCGCGGCTCGGTCGTACCAGGCACCGGGTTTTCATTCTCGGCGCGTCCCGAAATAGTCATCAGGTACTGTCCGTTCAGTTCTAGCTGGATCGACTTGGTGGTGGATAGGGGGCGCTCCGATGTAATCTTGGCGCCGAAATTATCACAATACCATTTGGCAGCGGCATCGGGGTCTTCGCTGCGGAAATGGAGATGGTTGCATACAATTTTCACGGCCTGCCTCCAATCATAATTGGTAATATGGACCAACCAATAGTCAGGGCTAACCCCGGGGCTGGTCCGGAACCCTAAGTTTACCCCATTTACCCTAGCAGGGTGAACCAAGGGCTGAGATGCCCTGGCGGGCGAAGCCCCGGCCGCCTCGGCCATCTGTTCCCGCAGTCCGTCCCAGGATATAATGCCCGAATAAAAACTGGAGGTGCATCTTGGCTGAAGAAGATATTCGAGTAGGACTTATCGGCGCCGGTGGCAACGTACGCAATCGACATATCCCCGGATTTAATAAGGTGGCCGGGCTGGAAATCATCGCAGTGGCCAACCGAAGTCTGCAGTCCAGTCAGAGTGTAGCGGACCAGTTCAACATTCCCCGGATTTACGGCAGCTGGCAAGAATTGCTGGAAGACGACGAAATAAATGCGGTGTGCATTGGCACCTGGCCCTATATGCACCGCAGCCTCACCCTGGCCGCGTTGGAAAAAGGCAAGCATGTGCTGACCGAGGCCCGGATGGCCAACACGGCGCAGGAAGCCAGGGACATGCTGGAGGCATCGCGGCGCAATCCCCACCTGGTCTGCCAGCTGACTCCTACCTCCACAACCTACCAGATTGACCGGGTGCTGCAACGCTTGATCGCTGAAGGGTTCCTGGGGGAGTTACTGTCGATTGAGGTACAGGCTCTGCAAAATCGCTTCGCCGACCTGGGCGGTGATCTGCACTGGCGTCACAACTGGGAACTGAGCGGCTACAATACCCTGAATATTGGGGCATCCTATGAGTCTTTGATGCGCTGGGTCGGCCGGGGCAAACGGGTCATGGCCATGAGCAAGACCCATGTCCCATTTCGGCGCGACGAGAGCGGCGCCCTCAAGTCGGTGAGTATCCCAGACCACATAGACATCCTCTACGAATTAGCCAATGGCGCCCAGGTCCACATGAGGATGAGCGCCACCACCGGACTGTCCACCGGAAATCAGATCTGGCTTTACGGTACCGAGGGCACCATCCAGGTGGACCAGCAGCAGAACATCTTTGCTGGCAGCCGCGGAGATGCTCAACTCTCCCCGGTGCCCAACCCACCGGAGGAACAGGCCTATTACCGAGTAGAGGAAGAGTTCGCCAACGCAATTAGAGGCACCGAGCAGATCACCATGGTCCCATTTGAAACCGGGGTTCACTATCTGGAGTGGACTGAAGCCGTCATCCGCAGTGCCCAGACCGGCCAGGCGATGAACCTGCCCTTGTAGCTATAATCTCGCTGCTGGGTACTCTGGCGCATCCTCAGATTGTCTCACCATTCGCTATTAGTGTCGGGGGCACTCCTGTATGATCAGGACGAGGCGTTTCGCGGAGCGTGTCACGCCCGGCGATAACTGTCGTGGCGGTCCCGATGACGTTACCCCCCGGATACAAGTCCCCAAAAGTGAGAATTCTCCGATCCAATTTATCAGCTAGGAGGACTCGACCTGAATACCAGCCGCTATCCAGACGGATCGATTGGCGCCGAAATAAACCGACAATCGGCATAGCGTTAAGTCCCTGCTATTTCCAATTTGGGGTTTGACGTTCATGGCGCGCCTCAGTTATTATCGCTGCACTGCATGTAAGTAAAGTAATTAATGTCATACATAATGCGGTTGTAGTGGGTGAGCAATCAGAATATTCCCCTCGAATTGAGCCCGACACCCAATGGTCGGTCAGCAAGCAACCTGGAGATTAGACGAAATCGTAGATTAACGCGGCAACTTGGGTAAACGGAGATAAAATTGGTAACTGAATTAACCTACAGTCGTCAAATATTGGCGGCACACAATCAGGCGGCCAACGTGTTCACACCAGGGGCGCCCATCGACGCCATAGCTCTGTTCCGGGGAAGGGATGCGCAGATTCAAATGCTCCTGGAGGCGGTGAGCCAGATTGGCCAACATGCCATCGTCTACGGCGAAAGGGGAGTTGGCAAGACATCTTTAATCAGTGTGCTATACGAATTGGTGACCCAATCGGCGCTCACCGGGTTCCACATCGCCCACGTCAACTGCGATGTTGAGGATACATTCGCTTCTCTCTGGAGAAAGATTTTCCGTGAGATTCAAGTAGATAGCATCGGCAAAGTAACCACCCTGCAGCCAATCTCGTTGGACACGCCCCATTCGTTGGCCGATCACTTGGGCGACGCCATTTCTCCAGACGACATCCGGCGTCTTTGTTCCCTGGTAGACGGGCAATTAGTGGTAATAATTGACGAATTTGACCAGCTCAGCGGCAACGTGGAAATAATCAGGTTAGTTGCAAATACGATCAAGACTCTTTCTGATCGCCGAACTCAAGTTACCCTGATCCTGGTCGGTGTGGCCGACACGGTTTCCCAGCTGGTCACCGAACACGAGTCGGTGGAACGCAACTTGGTCCAGATTCAGATGCCCAGGATGAGCGACCAAGAGACTGGTTTGATCATTACGGAGGGACTGGCTGCGCTGGGTTTCACAATAAATGAAGGCGGTTTGGCCTACGTATGCTCACTCTCCCAGGGGCTGCCGGCCTCCGCTCACCGCATTGGTCTGCAAATGGCTCATCATATGATCGAAACCAACGGCCATTTGGTTGGCAGAGGAGACGTTGACGCCTCGCTGGACCGGGTGATTGACCGCATGCCTCAGTCGCACTTGATGGATTGGCAAAGCGCGACTGAAGGTTCCCGAAATAAATCATTATTTGAGGCCGTGCTCATTGCCGCGGCTCTGGCGCCAAGGAGTGAGCAAGGTTGGTTTCAAAGCAACGATATTTTGGAGCCCTTTCGTTCCATCACCGATAATGGGCAATACAAAGCCAATTCTTACAGCCAGCACCTGTACCGGCTGACCACTCAACGGGGTACAGTGTTAGAACGGTCTAAATCCGACGGCCACTGGCAGTTCCGCTTCCGCAATCCGTCTTTTCAATCCTACGTCCTGATGAAAGGTTTAGCTTCAGGTCGTCTCAATGGAACAACGTTGTCCCAGTTCAACCGGAGCGTCCCCGCAGTGAGGCCTGAGCAACAAGATGGTCCCGGGCAGACCTACCTTCTTCAGGGATCGCGTCTACCTCGGTACCACTGAGCGGACGATAGTAATCCTGTACCTCGTCCAATACCCTGTGAGTTGCCAATAGGGGCTATTTGTTTACCTGCTAAGCCCGTCGTCAGATTGGTGAGACTCGTCCCGTCGGATTCCATGACACATATATCGCTCTGACTGGCATCTATTTTTAGGGCGACCACTGCACCGTCCGGCCACACAGCGGGCCACACTGACCTTACCTCTAAAGTTATACCACGGATAATGAGAGTTCGTGCTGTTGGCGGAAGGTCTCAGGAGCCAGGTAACCCAACGAACTGTGGGGTCGGGCCAAGTTGTAGTCTCTCCGCCAGTCTTCGATCCTCCTCCTTGCCTCCTCCTTGCCTCCTGCAGGTGACTGCACTCCCACGTGGTTCCTGGACGGCTCAAAGATTGCCTTCACCTCAGGCCGTGATTGGTGCAGTCAGAATCAGCCCACATGTGAGGACCCATCACACATTTACGGGGTATCCGCAGACTTTCCAAGCAGAACTATATACGTAATGAAAGCGGATGGCAGCAATCTGAAGGTTCTAACTGATTGGTCGAGCTCGGGCCTATTCCCGAGCTTAGGCCCCACTGCGTCAACAGAGGCTATCGCAGCCGCCCCGCTTCCTCCTGCTGTTCCTGTGGGGCTGGCTATCGGGGACTTCCCAACAGACGACTACACCTATCGCGAAATGATAGTGGCCATAGCCAGCGGTGACTTCTCTTCGGTGCAGGATACCCCCAAAGCCCGTGCCCTGATCTTCAGTATCATGCAGCAACTGCACCTGAGGTGCGACGACCCAAAGGGGCTACCTCTTCGGGTGCCACTAGGATCCGTTTTTTCTTACGCAGGGGCACCTTCGAATTACCCGGGGGGAGCTACGGATTTTGAAGCCGGGTTTGCACATTTCTTTGAAACAATACTGGAAATGCGAACTCTCGCAGAACAAGGGGACCTGGTGTCCGGTGCCATGCGAGTAACGGGAATGTCTATTATGGGAGGTGGCTTTGATCCAGCAGCGTTAGAAGACGGAGCGAGGCTCGTGGAGAATCTCGGCTGTGATTCGCCGAAATTAGAACAGTTTTGGCGAAATTTGAGCTTCGTCATAGGCTCCCGTGCCCAGAAAACGCCGATCCGTTAGCCATGCAGGCTGTGTGATGGACAGGACACTG
>JACZRM010000121.1 GCA_022576105.1 Chloroflexota bacterium
TGGGGGCTTATTTTGTGCTGGAAAGCTGGAGCCGGTGAAGGGAGTCGAACCCATGACCTACGGTTTACAAAACCGTTGCTCTGCCACTGAGCTACACCGGCGTTGAGCATAAATTATATCCGTAAAGTTGGTCGTATGGGTAGTTGAGTGCAGGCAGCTAAAACCGGGTCTCGGGAAGTCGAACTGCGCCAGGAGGCGGGTCTAACTGCGGGTGCCTGCTGTCAGTTGCTTTTGTCACTATTGGCGCCTCGATAGTAGGGGCGGTTGGGTCTAAGTGGGTGTTCCTCGGCAAACTGATCACCCCGCTTTGTCGCGTTGCAAGAGGCAGAGAAATTTAGGCCGAATGTACGGCAAGCCTCTCTTCTATCATCGCCCAAACCGCCACCAGGATAAGTGGTGGTTTTCTTTCGGCGCCGGCAGCGCCCCTTGTGCTCGCTGGAGGAGGATGTGCAGTTCTCGGATCTGCTGGTCTTTAGTTTCGAGTTGTAGGTCCTTCGCCGATAGTTGTTCTTGTTGCCCGGCAACTTGAGATTGCAGCGTAGCTACCAAAGTCTCCCACCATGTCACTTCACCCATGCTTGCTGCGGTGCTTTCACCGGCGCGTGGCTCGGTCGTTACATGGTTGCCGTTTGCCGATCTCTGATGATCGAGATCGATTATCCATCTCCTGATGATGTCTTGAGAGACACCAAAATTTATAGCTGCTTCCGCGATTGTAACCAATTCCACTCCTACGCCTGTTCCGCTGGATTGCACGGCCAATATACCCCGGTGTATCGGCGCGCTGCCTAGCTGACCTGGCGACGACTATCGACGACTTTACCGTGCTTGGCCGGGGCGAAAATACAGCACAACGGCCACCGATGACGTTTGAAGTTGTTACACGCTCTACTTGTTCGCAGTTGGGAAATCTGCTCGGCCCTTACCTGGATACCGCTGCACCCCATTTCTAAAGTCCGTGGACCTGTTGCAAAAAGAAATCCCCCGGATTACTAAAATAGGGGGCTGTTTTTTGCTTGAAAACTGGCGCCGGTGAAGAGAGTCGAACCCATGACCTACGGTTTACAAAACGTTGCTCTGCCGCTGAGCTACACCGGCGTTGAGCATAAATCATTTCCATAAAGTTGGTCCTATGGGTAGGTGGGTGCAGGCAGCTAAAACCGAGTCTCGGGAAATCGTTCTGCGCTAGGCGGCGGGTCCAACTTCGGCTGCTCGCTGCCAGACTTCCCCGTCTTCAAAGCGGGCGTAGGTCAAAGTCGCGATTGCCCGGCTGGCCGACTCATAGCCAGTGCCCACCCAGCTTGGGTAATGGGAAACACCCCACTGCAGAGTTTCCCCGTTCACGTTCTTCTCGTATAGACCTTCCTGAACTTGTTCATATCCGGTTGGGGGTCTGGCGTTGGCTGGCTGAAAAATGTTATCGCCACTGACCACGAAGCATTGTTCACCAGAATTTTGATCGGCCACCGGCTGGCCGGAGCGGTCTACGGGACAAATTTCCAACCGAAATTCTTCGATTACTCGTTCAGTCAGATTTTTCAGCTCCACCTGAAATTGTGGAGGAGCTTCATCGGAGCTGCCAAAAATACGTCGGAAAGTTACCTCTAAAGGAGGCGGCGGGGGTGTTGGTGTGACGGTAGGTATGATTGTTGGGACCAGCACGGTGATGGTGGCAGTGGGTTTAGGAATTGGTGTGGAACCAGGAGTCTGGCTAGGCACTGGCATTGTCACTGGAACAGGCATAAGCACCGATGTCGGCGACGGCCGGGCGGTGATAGTAGCCGCTACCGCCGCTTCAATAGTATGCTCAACATTCACTGGGGGAGCGTTATTGGTATCTGGGTTTACCCTGGTAAGACAGGCAATAGATAAAACCAGCAATGCCACCGATGCACCGCTGATTAGTACAAATCGAAATGCGTAGAGAAACATCCTTGAAACGGTAGGCGTTGGCGCATGAAAACTGAATGCCTTACTTCGATTAGGGTATCATAGCCCACTGGCAAAGGGGGTTTCAAGCATCCCGGGGCGGTTAAACGGGCAATCACATGTAAATCATCGGCGGCTAAAGTCGATTGGAGCAGTAGCACCCGTTCGTGGCGAGCCAGGAACAGAATTTTCGGTTCACGTCCTTCGAGAGCCTCAGCAACTGTTCGGGCTCTTTAGGATGGGGCGGGGCGACCTCGCTGAGGCACGGTTTACTCAACCCAGGACGAATCGGTCTACCCCGCCCTGGTCTCGGCAACTTGATTGTAATCGCGATTGTTTAAGATACAGGGACCAACGGAAACCACTACGTTAGTGCCCTGACCCAAGTGCCCTGACCCAAAAACATTTCCCCAAGATGCGATTGCCCTGCGCCAAGCCGCTGAAATCTTCCGCAAGCTGCCATATTATGGTATGCTCAGGCTTTATTATTCCCTCTAACGGTTAGTGCCTAAATTGGCACAATCCAGCAGCGTCGTACCCATGGTCATCGGATCGTATTTCGGCGGAACTCTCACTCAGACCCTGATGGTTAGAGTTGATTATTTTATTGGCGGCGGCTAGTCCAAGAGCTAGGATACTGTAGAGCTAGGCGGACCGCGGTCGAAACCAGAGAGCGTAGGCAGTGAGAGAAGTGCGCCGGGAAAGGGGCAATATTACGTGGTAGAGCTTTGGGCGCTCAGATTAGTGGGGGCCGGAGGATTCGGCGTCCTCGGTTGGAGACTGGGGAAGTTAGTTTCGGAGATGTCCACCGGGCAGGAACGGCTTTGGCCCTGGGGACTGGTTTTGGCCCTGACCGGAGCGCCACTGGGCGCACTGGTCACCCCTTATATCACGCTCAAACCCCTCCACAAGGGCGTCGACTACATCAACGGGATACCCGGCTCAACCATGGTGGCCGGCACCATCGGACTCCTGGTTGGCTTGATCGTCGCTTCCTTGCTATCCATACCGCTCTACACCCTGGATGGCTGGCTGGGACTGGTGCTTCCCCTGTTGGTAACCTTCACCCTGGGAGTCACCGGCATGTGGCTGGGAGTACAGCGTTCCCGAGACATGCAGGCGGTATTTCCATCTCTGGAAACGTCCAACCGGGCCGGTAACGAAGCCAAGCCGGCCCGCGGCGGCGCAATTTTGGTTGACACCAGCGCCATCATCGACGGACGCATCGCCGACTTGACGGGAACCGGTTTCATCGACGGTATCCTGGTGGTGCCCCGGTTCATTCTTGACGAACTACGCCACATAGCCGATTCCAGTGATCCTCTTCGCCGCAATCGGGGCCGCCGGGGGTTGGAGGTACTGGGCCGGTTGCGCCAGGATGATAAAGTAACGCTGGAAGTCCTGGATGTCGGGGTGAGCGAAGGCAACGAAGTTGATTCAGAGTTAGTGCAACTGGCCCGCTCGATGAAAGCCACCATCCTCACCACAGATTACAACCTGAATCGGGTGGCCGAGTTTCAAGGGGTGCAGGTCCTGAACGTTAACGAGCTGGCCAACGCTCTCAAGTCTATCGTCTTGCCGGGTGAAGAAATGCAAGTCAACATCGTTCAGGAAGGCAAAGAGCCGGGCCAGGGCGTGGCCTACCTGGACGACGGCACCATGGTAGTGGTGGAGGGCGGACGTCGCTACATCAACGCCTACCACGACGTGGTGGTAACCCGCGTGTTGCAGACCGCCGCCGGACGGATAATCTTCGCCCAATCACGGAACGGCTAGCGGGTACATGCCTCCTGAGTCGCCACGCCCAATCGAGGGCCGGGTCGGTGTGGTGGTGGTCGCCGCCGGCCGCAGCACCCGCATGGGGACGGTGGACAAGACTTTCGCCCCCCTGAATGACATTCCCCTGATCGCCCACACTTTGTCTCATTTTGAATCCTGCCCCTTGGTTGACGAAATCGTATTGGTACTGTCGGCGCAGAACCTGGGGCCAGGCCGGACCGTCGTCGATCAGCATAACTTTGGGAAGGTGAGTCAGATTTGCCCTGGCGGAGAGCGACGGCAGGACTCGGTGCAAAAAGGGCTGGCCGCGTTGCAGCCCTGCCAATGGGTGATGGTCCACGATGGCGCCCGTCCCGGTCTGGACCAGCAGATACTGGAGCGAGGTTTGCTGGCGGTGCAAGAGACCGGAGCCGCGGCAGCCGGGGTGCCGGTAACAGACACCATCAAGCAGGTCTCGGCGAACCATTCGATAACCGGCACGCTTTCCCGGGAAACGCTTTGGGCCGCCCAGACCCCTCAAATATTCGAGTACAAGCTTTTGATGCAGGCCCACCGAAATTGCCGCCAAACGGTGACCGACGACGCCGCCATGGTGGAAGATATGGGGCATACCGTCAAAATGTTCCTGGGCTCCTACTCAAACTTGAAGGTGACCACCCCGCAAGACCTGACCATCATGAAATCCTTGCTGGACGCTGGGCCAGCCTGCCGCTCCCCGGTTTAGGGGCGGTGGCCAGCATTTATCGGATGCAACTCTGCGATGCCTGAATCATCCATTCCTGACTTTCGGGTCGGCATCGGTTTTGACTCGCACAAGTTCGAGGCGGGCCGCCGGTTGGTGCTGGGTGGGGTGGAGATTCCCCACGACCAGGGTCTGCTGGGTCACAGCGACGGCGATGTGGTGGTGCATGCCATCATTGACGCGTTGTTGGGGGCGGCCAATCTGGGCGACAAGGGTGCGCGCTTCCCATCCAGCGACCCGCAGTACCAGGGCATTTCCAGCCTGATTCTCCTGAGCAAAGTGGCCGATCTACTATCGACCGGCAGTTGGCGCATCGCAAACGTTGATGCTACAATACTGGCGCAAAATCCCAGGCTGGGGTCGCATATCCCGGACATGCAACTGGCGGTCAGTTCATCCCTCTCGATTGCAACGGACCGGGTTAGCATCAAGGCAACTACCACCGATTACTTGGGCTTCATTGGCCGGGAAGAAGGGGTCGCCGCCTGCGCTACCGCAGCAGTTGTACGGGAATCCTGATACGGTCAGGCCCGGCAGACAGTGGCGACGCCGCCAATATCCCGCAACCGCCAAGCTCCCGCGACAGACAGAAAATATATGAAACTATACAACACCTTGACCGGCCAGGAAGAGGAGTTCGTTCCTGCCGACGGGAACACCGTCAAGATGTACATCTGCGGAGTGACCCCTTATTCCTCAACTCATGTCGGCCACGCCCTCAGCTACGTAATTTTCGACGTCTTGCGCCGTTACCTGGAACACATCGGCTACCAGGTGCAGCACGTTCAGAATTTCACCGACGTGGACGACAAGATAATCCTGCGGGCCCGATTGGAAGGCATCAGCGAAGACACGCTAACCGAGCGGTACATCGACGACTTTTTCAGCACCATGGACGCCCTGAACATTCAGCGCGCTCATGCCTACCCCAGAGCCACTCAGGAAATCCCCGGGATCATCAAGACGATCACGGGCCTCATCGAACAGGGATACGCCTACCCGGTTAGCGGGAACGTCTATTTCCGGGTTAAACAGAAGCACGACTACGGCAAGTTGAGCCACCGCACCCTGGAAGGCATGATTGCCGGCGCCCGAATTCAGGTGGACGAAGAGAAAGAACACCCAATGGACTTTGCCCTTTGGAAGGGGGCAAAAGCGGGCGAACCCTCCTGGGACAGCCCCTGGGGACCGGGACGCCCCGGCTGGCACATTGAATGCACCTCAATGGCGCTGGACCGGTTGGGCGACCCTCTGGATATTCACGGCGGCGGGCAGGACCTGGTCTTCCCCCACCACGAAAACGAGATTGCCCAGAGCGAAGCCTACACCGGACGGCAGCCCTTTGCCCGCTACTGGGTACACAACGGTCTGCTGCAACTGGGTGAAGACAAAATGCGCAAA
>JACZRM010000122.1 GCA_022576105.1 Chloroflexota bacterium
TGCCAAGGAGGGGGCTGGGGGAGGTCGGGATTACGACCCCCATTGTCCCCCCTTATCAAGGGTGGACGTTACATCGAAAGCCCCTTGAATGACAGGCAAAGGAGCGGGTTTCATCCCGCCCTATTCTTTGTTGGTTCCTGTGCGGTTTTGGGCGCACTGCGGTGCGCTCCTCACGGGGAGGGGTTCACTCGGTATTAAATCAGCTTCATCTGATGCCCGGCATCGTCGGGTTGGCCCTTGCCGTCCAGGTGCACCGCCGGGTAGCCCAGCTTCCGCAGATGGGCGGCCAACTCGGGAAAGCCGTTGACGGTGTAGACCTGCTTGGGCTGCACCTGCTCCACATAATCGACCAGCTCGTTGAAGTCGGCGTGGTCGCTGTAGGGCAGGCTGGCATCGCTCCGTCGGCCCCAGGGCTGGCTTCCAGTAACTGCCCAACCGGTGAGTTCGATCACTCGCTTGCGGCGGAACCGGTCCAGCGCGCTGCCGCTCTTGCGGCCAGGCGGGCAAATTACCACCTGTCCCTCGGGCCACTGGCCGTCCAGGCAGCGGAAATTCCCTGGAAACCTGACACCGGCTTCCTGGTACACCTCCGCAATTCGATAACAGCTTTCTTCCATCGCGACTTCGAATCCCTCCGAGAGCAGATGGTGCAGCAATTCCTGAGACTTGCCCAGACGCCAGCCTTGCACCACCGGACGCTCTCCGTTGGACAGCCACTGGCGCAGCGTATTGAAGGCAGTGGACATAACCTGGGCTTCTTCGGGGAAGACGTACTGGGGGCGTCCGTAGGTAGCTTCCATGACCAATACATCGCAGGCAATCGGCTCCAGAGGCTCATTGACCGGACTGGGGCGGCTTTTGAAATCTCCGGTGTAAAGCAACCGCTCCCCGGTTATTTTCGATTCCACCAAGGCCTGCGCTGATCCCAGGCAATGGCCGGCCGGGTACATGGTGAGGGAATACTTTTCATATTCCAGGGGTTCATGGTATTGCAGCACGATGGGATTGGACTTCTTGAGGTATTCGGCCAGCAGCAAATGGGTGTTGCGGGTGATGACCGGCCGATGGTGGCGCGCGGTGTGGTCTGAGTGGGCGTGGGAGATAAAGCCTGATTCCTTGCGACGACCCGAATCCAGCCAGAGGTCAAGCTCAGGCAGATAGATTCCCCGGTCAAAAATTACTTCCACGCACCCTTCCCCAGGCTTGGATCGCCGTCAGCCAGTATAGCACGGCCAGTCTTGCACCTAGACTAATTTATTAGAGTGGGATTGGCGTCCAATAACGGGGCTTTGTCACACCGACGAAGGCCGGTGTCCAGATACAATCGCGGTTCAAACGCTCTAATGGTTTCCGGCTTGCGCCGGAATGACGAGAACTAAACTAACACATTACCTATGTTTTCTAGATGTTTCCCCTGGTTCCACCCTTGCCTATCTGATAGTATAATCGCGGTGCCTTTCGCAAGGTACAGGCACACGGCTACAATATTTGAGCAAAGGAGAAAATATGCCCGCAGAAGTCGGCGAAGCCGCTCCAGAATTTACACTAGCGTCGGTAAACGAAGGCGATATTAGCTTGGGTCAGTACCACGGGAGTAAGAACGTAGTGCTGTCATTCCATGTGCTGAACTTTACCGGTGGTTGAACTGACCAGGCCACCTCGTTCCGCCGGTTTAATGCACGGTTCGAGGAGAATGATGCTCAGGTACTGGGCATAAGCTGCGACCATCTGGCGTCCCACCGCGCCTGGACTACTTCAATGGGCGGATTGCCCTATCCAGAATTGTCTGATTGGCACCCCAAGGGTAAAGTGACTACCGCCTACGGCCTTTGGAACGAAGAGCGAGGCGCTGGAACCAGAGCGGTTATCATCGTGGACAAACAGGGTGTCGTCCGCTACCGCCAAACATACACCCCAGGGGTATTACCTGACCCGGAGGAAATACTGGCCGAAGTCCAAAAATTAGGTTAGATATAAAATCGCCCCTGCCATATCGGCAGGGGCGAACACTTTCTTAGCGGAACAATTGGCGTAACGGCCAGGGAATGGTTCTAAGTTCCAATCTTCTGCACGGTGTAATGCAGAGTGCCTTTGGGCACGTTGATGGTGATGGTGTCACCCACTGTGCGGTTTAGCAGCGCCTGACCTACCGGGGAAGCGGTTGAGATTCGGCCGGCGGAGACGTCGGCTTCGCGGACATCCACCAGGGTGTAGCTGACCTGACGACCTGAGGATGTGTCCTTCAAATTGACTTTAGACCCGACCACAATTTTGACGTGTTTGGTCTTCTTCGAGCCTGGACCTATGATTTCCGCGGTAGAGAGGCCGGACTCTAATTCCCGAATCTTGGACTCGATCAACCCTTGCCGTTCCTTGGCGGCGTCCAGAGGGGCGTTTTCCCTAAAGTCTTTATCTTCCATCGCCAGCTTGATGTCTTCCACCACCTTGACTCGCTCGCCCTTCCATTCTTCCAACTGGGTCTGCAGACGTTGGTATCCTTCCTTGCTGAGCTGGGCGCCAACGTTGTCGTTGGCTGTGGTCTTGGATGAAGAGGAGTTCTTGCGGCTGCGGGGAATTCTCAAGTGAGGAGCCAGGCTGGTTGCAACCCATCCCTGCTCTTTCAGGAAGGTGAGGAAGGCCTTCACCGGTGCAATGCGCTGGGCTGATTCAGATCCTCCCAGGCCCGCTTGCTGGGCATAGTCGGCAACTTCGGAGGGAGTCAGTTCTCGAATCATGCGTTCCCGGCCGACCCAGGCGATGAATTTTCCAATGTCCTGATGGCCGTCCATGGACTTCTTCCCGTTTTTCTTGGCGGCGACATACTGACTCAATGCTTCACCAAATGAGTAGTTAGGGGGCGTCACCATGTTCAACCTCCTTCAATGCCAGGGGCCTGAATTACAAGATTGGGGTTTGGGTGCTGGTATCGGTTACCGGGTGGCGGTTGGTTAGTGCGGTGGCGGAAGAAGTGGAAACGGCTGTGTTTAGTGGAGCTTTGGGATAAGTGCAGCGGCGATAGCGAGCCTTGTATCCTTCGCTAAGTTGCTGTGTGGTCATGTTGCGCACTATTCGTCCCGCCCCAAGCGAAGGCCTTGGCCAATTCGTAATCTTCCGGGGAGCCTGTTGGGTATTTCGACACCGGCTGAGGTTTACGTTGCTGGAGTCGACCCTGCTGCAATCTGCTGAGTAATCATAGCAGTTTCTCGGGAGCATGGCAATGGAGAAACCCCCTGGGTCAGACCGGGGGCAAGATAGGCGAACGGAATTGCCATCGCCGGAGGACTTGCCAGAAACGTTGCCGGAGGACTTGCCGGAAGCGTTGCCGGAGGACTTGCCGGCAGCGTTGATGCCATTTCAAATCTGTGTATACTACCCCGCAAACAGGTCAAGTTACGTCGGGCGACCTGGCCCTAAGTAACTCTGGCGATAACGTGGCGGTGAGGCTATTGTCCCGCTCTCCCATGACCGAAATTAGTCGAGGCGATCCGGTCGAGGGCATTCAGGCGAAAGTTATTCAGGCGAAAGTTATTTAGGCGAAGTTATTCAGGCGAAGGAGAACGGTTATGAAAGCAGTGCAAATTACCGAACACGGCGGGCCCGAGGTGATGAAGTACCTGGACTTGCCGGACCTTATCCCGGGAGAAGGCCAGGCGCTGGTGAATATTCAGGCAGTGGGCGTGAATTTTACCGATACCTACAGCCGGTCCGGAGTAAATCCCACCTCGCTGCCCTGGGTGGTTGGAGTAGAGGGCGCCGGGGTAGTGAGCCGGCTGGGGTCTGGAGTCACCAGCTTGAAGGAAGGGGACATAGTTGCCTACTCCAGTGTTGGGGGGTCCTATGCGGAGCAGGCGTTGATACCGGCTGACCGGCTGGTGAAAATGCCCGCAGGTCTGGACGCCAAGAGCGGAGCCGCGGTTATGCTGCAAGGTATGACCGCCCACTATCTTTGCCATTCCACCTACCCGGTGCAGCCGGGTGACCGGGTCCTGATCCACGCGGGCGCGGGCGGCGTGGGCTTGCTATTGATCCAAATGGTCAAACGTCTGGGCGGGTATGTATTCTCCACAGTATCCTCAGATGCCAAGGCGGAGCTAGCCAAGGGAGCCGGAGCCGACCAGGTTATTCTCTATACGCAACAGGACTTTGCCGAAGAGGTAAAAAAGGCCACCGACGGAGCGGGTGTTCAGGTTGTTTACGATGCGGTGGGCAAGACCACTTTCGACCAGAGCATTAGCTGTCTGGGGCGTCGCGGCCACATGGTGCTCTATGGCCAAGCCAGCGGCGCGCCGCCGCCCATGGACCCTCGGGTGCTGGGCGCAGGCTCTCTTTACCTGACGCGTCCCGGTTTGGGAGACTACACCGTGACCCGCGAGGACCTGGAGCAAAGGGCCGGCGACATCCTGAAATGGGTGAAATCGGGAGAACTCAAGCTGCGGGTCGAGCATGTTTTCCCGTTGTCAGAGGCCGCAGAGGCTCACCGGCAGTTGGAGTCGCGGGCGACCACGGGTAAACTGCTGCTGATACCCTAACCCGGCCGTGCTGGTTGGTTTCCATAGAAAATGACGTAGAAGTAGAAAATGACCGTTCCGGCAAACTTTATTTGCGAAAAAGACCGAGTTTCCGGGTATGTTGCTTAGTTGTGGCTTTAGCTACGACAAACCGCAGAGACCAATATTGGGTCTAGAGTTGGCCGAAAACATTGTTGACCAAATTGGTCAACAATGTTTATACTTGAAGTAAGCAATTGGTCAGGAGGTAAATTATGGCTGAGGCAGTCACCAAGGACGAAGTCTATGAAGCCTTGAAGACCGTCTACGACCCGGAAATTCCGGTCAACGTGGTAGATTTGGGTCTGATTTACGATGTGCAGGTGGACGACAAGAATGACGTCTATGTACAGATGACTCTAACTTTCCCAGGCTGCGGAATGGGACCTCAGATCGCCCAGCAGGCCGAGTGGGCGATTCAGGACTTGGAAGGCGTGGAGGACGTGAATATTGAGCTTACCTTCGAACCTCCCTGGAGCCCGGACTTGATCAGTGGGGAAGCCCGCGCTCAATTGGGCATCTAGTCCCAGGTCCGCAATGTTTTGTTAACCCTAATTAACGCCAGCGCTTAGCTGGAGGTTTTATGCCGACCCCTCAAGAAAATGCCAAACTTGAGCAAATAAAGCGCAATTGGCAGCAAAAACGTCAAATTACCGACCGATTTGCGACCATCAAGACCAAGATCGGCGTCTACAGCGGTAAAGGCGGAGTGGGCAAGACCACCGTGGCCGTCAATTTAGCCGCCACACTGGCCAAACAGGGCGCCAAGGTTGGCCTGCTGGACGTGGATATTGACTGCCCCAACGTCAACAAGGTGCTGGGTATCACCGAACCGCCGGAGTATGTGAACGGAGAAATTCACCCGGCCGAGAAGTGGGGCGTGAAAGTAGTCTCAATGGCTTTCTTCCAAGAGAACGAGGAAGAGGCCATAATCTGGCGCGGGCCAATGATCCACAACGCGATCAATCAGTTTCTACAGACTACGGTCTGGGGCGAACTGGACTATCTGGTTATTGACCTGCCCCCCGGTACGTCCGATTCACCGCTGACGGTGATGCAGACCGTTCCGATGGATGGCTTTTTAGTGGTAAGCACCCCCCAGCAGTTGGCTAATGTCGATGCTAAACGTTGCATCAATATGATACGAAAACTCAATCTGAATATCTTGGGCGTGGTCGAAAACTATACCGGGGATGTCTTTGGGCAAGGAGCGGGTGAGGACCTGGCCGGGGAAGTTGACGCTCCCTTTTTGGGTCGGATGGAGTTGCGGTCCTCATACCGGGACACTTCCAAGCCAACG
>JACZRM010000123.1 GCA_022576105.1 Chloroflexota bacterium
AGAGTTGACTGTGGATAAAGAACCCAGGAAACTGGCGCTAAATTATCGCATCTGAACCGGTCAACAATGGTGGCCTGATTTAATTGATGAAAAGGAGGCTGAAATGCAGTTAGGCGCGATTTTCCCTCAAACCGAGATTGGCGCCGACCCGGTTGCGATCCGAGATTTTGTACAAGCCGCTGAGGGCTTGGGTTACCAGCATTTGTTGGTTTTTGATCATGTGCTGGGAGCCGACCCCTCTCAGCGAGAGAAATGGGAGCGTCCCTACAGTCATGCCGACCAGTTCCATGAACCCTTTGTGCTTTTTGGCTATCTGGCGGCAATCACCGAGAAAATCCAGATGACCACCGGCATTCTGATATTGCCTCAGCGCCAGACCGCGCTGGTGGCCAAACAGGCGGCGGCGGTGGACGTGCTGACCGGTGGTCGCCTGAGATTGGGGATTGGCATTGGTTGGAACGATGTTGAATACGAGGCCCTGGGAGAGGAATTCACCAACCGAGGACGCCGTTCCGCGGAACAAATTGAGCTGCTAAGGCTCCTCTGGACCCAGGATGTGGTCAACTATGAGGGTCGCTACCATAAGATTACCCACGCCGGAATAAATCCGCCGCCGGTCCAGCGCCCCATACCCATTTGGCTGGGTGGCGGCGCTCCGCAACTAGTCAAGCGTCTGGCCAGGCTGGGCGATGGCTGGTTTCCCCAGTTCCAACCCGATAGCGAGGGGCAGCAGAAAATTGGTGAGATGCGTGAATTGGTCAAGTTGGCGGGGAGAGACCCGGACGCGGTCGGCATCGAAGGTCGAATCAGCCTGACCCAGGGAGGGCCGGATGAATGGAACAAGCTTTCGGCGGCGTGGGATGAGGCCGGCGCTACTCACCTGTCGGTCAATACCATGAAAGCAGGCCTGAAGGGGCCGGACCAGCACATTGATGCCATCAGGCGGTTCAAAGAGGCGATCACCGACTAGGACTTTGCTTGAGTGTATACATTCCCCACGTTGGGGATTAGCGGCCGGCATTTGGAGCAGACCACTCGGCCTGCTCCAAATGCTGTCTGGGCCGGTGTGGATAATTTTGGATGTGATTGGCATCCTCGACTGATTGACCTGGTTCTAGAGTATATTTGTGCAAATTCTTACGCCCCACATGGCGTGGATTTCCCACCGGTGGATTTCCACTGCTAATTTGTCCCCTTTCTCACCCCCCAGCGATTGGGTGTCAATCCCATACTCATTAACTACGATCAAGAATATGATGACTACCGGGGTTTGCCGGGCCATAATCACCCGCCGGCCTGGTTACAGATGTCATCTTAGCTAAGGGATTGGTATCAAAAGGTTATCGATGGGTAAAATATTAGTAGTAGATGATGACGCTGACACCAGAGAGATGATCCGCCGACGGCTCACTGAGGCGGGCCACCATGTGTTGTTGCTGGCCAACGGCCAGGCAGCCTACGAAGCAACGGTAGCGCACAAACCCGACGCCGTTGTGTTGGACGTGGTCATGCCGGTGATGGGCGGAATGGCGGTATTGAGAAAGCTGAAATCCGACTCGGACGTTGCTGGGATACCGGTGATTATGCTAACCGCCCACGATAATCCCATGCTGATGAGTCGCAGTTTGAGTATTGGAGCATCCGCTTTCCTCAACAAGCCAATGCAGCCGGGGAATTGGAAGCCGCGCTCCTGGGTTTAATTGGGGCGACGGCTACACCTGAGGCAGTGGAGGACTCGACCGCACCGGGTGCAGACCACCCAGAAAGTGTCTTGCCGGATGGTGGACTACAGGCTCATGATTTTGAAGATATCGCCAGAGAATTTATTGGCGAATACTATGGCTTTACCTGGCAAGAGGAGTACCGGAACATTAGCGGAGTGGAAATTCAGATCAAAAAAGTTAACCTTGACGATATTCGGCTGGTCTATCAGCTAGAGGGGTCTGCGGATATCATTGTGAGGGAAAACGCGGATCCGGTAAACAAGAAGTTCAGTCTCACTGTGGTGGTGGGACGGGATGGCGCGGTGCTTACCCGGCGAGGCGACTTTTTTGAAGAGCTCAGCAACCCTAAATCCAAATCTTAGTTCCTCTCAAGTCGGTTGGCCCTGAAGCAAGGTGACAATTCGGTCTAGAATGCGGTTGCTCACCTCGTACTTGCTCATCAACGGCAATTCCTCAACCCGCAACTCCCGGTCGATCAGGACCACTCGGTTGGTATCCCGACCAAACCCGCTATCCGGGTCGGTAATATCATTGGCCACAATCAAGTCCAGGGATTTGCGCCTTACCTTATCCGTGGCATTGGCCACCAGATTTTCGGTCTCGGCGGAGAAACCCACCTTCACGAAATCTCCCTGGGCCGCTTCCAGGATATCGGTGGTACGGGTGAGTTCCAGGCTCAACTCCTGGCTGGACTTCTTGATCTTCTGTTCAGCCGGCGCAACGGGACGATAGTCGGCAACGGCGGCCGACATTATCAATGCGTCGGCGCCTTCCAGTTGGCTGAGCACAGCGTCACACATCTGCTGGGCGGTCTGGATGGGCATAACTTTGACCAGGGGTGGATCCGGCAAGTTGGTGGGGGCGGTAACCAGAATTGCGTTGGCGCCCCGGTCGCGGGCCGCTTCGGCCAGGGCATAACCCATCTTTCCAGAGGAATTGTTGGTTAGCACCCGAACCGGGTCGATGGGTTCCTGGGTTCCTCCAGCGCTGACCACAATGGTGCGACCGGCCAGGTCTCCGTTCCGTCCCAGCGTGGCGGAAATGTGTCCCAGTAACTCGGGTGTTTCCAACAGTCGTCCTATGCCCATCAGACCGGAAGCCAGCCGCCCCGATGCCGGTCCGGCGATCGTTACCCCCCGCGCGCGCAGTTTGGCCAGATTCTCCTGAGTGGCCGGGTGGTCGAACATGTTGGCGTCCATTGCCGGGGCGACCAGCAGCGGGGCAGTGGTCGCGATGACGGTGGTGGTCAACGGGTCATCGGCCAGACCCAGAGCCAGCTTGGCAATGCAGTGGACCGTTGCCGGGGCTACCACTATAATGTCGGCCTGTTGGGCCAGGGCGACGTGCTCGTTGGCGAATTGGGAATTGAGGTCGAAGGTGTCGGTCACCACATCGCGATGGGTAATGCTGCGGAAAGCTAGGGGGGTCACGAATTGGGTGGCCCCATAGCTGAGAATGGTGTCGACCAGCGCACCGGCCTGGGTCAATTTGCTGGCCAGGTCTACCGCCTTGTAGCAGGCGATACTGCCGGTAACCCCCAGCACGACGTGCTTATCTGTTAACGGTCCGCTCATGGCTTTCTCGGTCGTTTCCTGGGGTCGTTTTCTGACCCTGATTCATCTCGTAGATTAGCTGCAACCCCACCAGGGTCAGGTCCTGGTTAATCTGGTCAAATACCGGCGCTTCTGGTGCGATCACATTGACCAGCCCCCCGGTGCCGATCACCTGGGCGTCGTGACCAATCTCGTCTTTGAATCGCTGAACCATGGTTGAGACCAGTCCCGCATATCCCAGCAGCAGGCCCGACTGCAATGAGGCGATGGTACTGCGTCCGACGGCGGATTTGGGTGCGATTAATTCCACCCTCCGTAGCTGGGAGGTGTTGAAGAAAAGGGATTCGGCGGCCAGGTTGATGCCCGGAGCAATAGCCCCACCCAGATACTCGCCGTCTCTGGAGATGGCGTCGAACACCGTTGCCGTGCCCAGGTCGACTACTATCAGAGGAGCGCCATACAGGTTGATCGAGGCCACCGCATCAGCAATGCGGTCCGCGCCCACGTCTCGGGGGTTGTCGTAGAGGATGGGCAATCCGGTGCGGACACCCGCCGACACTATCAGCGGCGTCACCCCAAAGAAGGAACTGCACACTTCGCTAAAAACCACCGTCAGCGGCGGCACCACACTGCACAGGCAAGCCGAGCTGATGGCGGCCGGGTCGACTCCCTTGATCCGCAGCACATCGGTGAGGATTGCGCCGTATTCGTCGGCCAAACGTCGGGTGTCAGTGGCCACTCGCAGGGTGGTTTTTAGCTGGCCGCCTTCAAAAACACCCAGGGTGACTACCGTATTGCCAATGTCTATCGTAAGTAGCATGGCTTAGGCCCGTTCTGCATATCAACGAATTATAAGGTACCATCACCCTCCGAGCAATGTCGCGTGGTTTACTGTAGTGAGTCAGTTAAGTTCTCGTCATCCCGGCGTTAGCCGGAACCCATTAGAGCGTCCGAACCGCGATTGCATCTGGACACCAGCCTTCGTCGGTGCGACCAAGCCCGGTTCTGGGACGCCAAACTGATACACTATCTGGTTTATCGATCGTCCCTGGTGAGTTTCAAAATTTAGTTTAATTTAATTATTTCGTTGAAATTGGTAGCTTTGGAGGAACGCCGTTACTAAAAATAGGAACTGGAGATTAAGTATAACCTGAACCTAACACACAGCTATGCCCTTATGCTAAAATCTCTCTGCGTTCAAATTGAGAAGGCGAAGTAGAGTATTGGAGAGACCGCAATGGCAAACATGGAGCATGTGCAGATTGTGCGAAAAGGCCGAGATGCTGTAGCTAGCTGGCGCGGGGAGCATCCCGGCGAAATTCTAGACTTAAATAACTGCTATATGAGTCATGTCAGAATCCCAATGGTTGACTTGCACGGATCAGACCTCCGGGACGCCGACTTCATGGGAGCAATGCTGCGGCGGGCCAACCTGTCTGGCTGCTTTCTCAACCCGGCCCACTTTTATCGCAGTGACTTGCGGGAGGCTGACCTGACCCGTGCCCTGCTCAACGGCGCCAACCTGAGAGGCGCCGACCTGCGGGGAGCCAACCTGGAAGGAGCAGACCTGGATGCCGCGACCCTTTCCGACGCCAACTTGACCGGAGCCAGCCTGCGCCGCGCCAATTTGTCGCGGGTTAACTTGAACGGAGCCAACCTGACCGATGCGGATCTCACCGAAGCGAACTTCAACGGTGCGGCGCTTAATCGCACCAACTTGAGCGGAGCGACGCTGGCGGCAACTGACTTCTATGAAGCGGTGTTTAACAATACTCCCACAGTTGGGACCAAATTCGAAGGAGCGATCATCGGCTACACCGTGTTCCAGAACTGCGATCTGAGCGAGGCCCTTGACCTGGATAAAGTTAGGCACGATGCGCCGGGCACAGTGGGAATTGACACCGTTTTCCGTTCTCACGGCAAGCTGCCAGAGGCCTTTGTGCTGGGTATCGGCGCTCCCCCCGAGTTGCTAGCATTCCTGAAAAGCATCGATGACTCAGACTCTCTGGGTGGTGAATACTATATTTCTTGCGTCAAGGCCGACGTTCCCTTTGCCCAGAACCTGCGGGACAACCTGCGTTCCCAGGGTATTCGCTCCTGGGTGTTTGCTGAGAACTTTCGGGGCAACCCTTTGGTTGACCGGAGAAGCACGTCTGAAGAAGAGGAAATTGAGCGTCACGTGAGGCACTATGACAAGCTGATTGTGGTTTGCTCGCAGGCTGGTCTGGATAGTGAGACCATCCGTACCGATCTGACTCAAGCCAACGATTTGCAGCAGAGCAAGGACCAATGGTTGGTATACCTGGTGGACCCGGATGGAACGATGGACCAGCCTCGCGCTCGGTCGGCCCGTAACTTGACCTACGAGCATGTTATTTTCGACCTGAGAGGGCAGGAAGAAAGTTCGGCCCAGTATCAGCAAGGCATCGCCAAGCTAGCCGAGAACTTGAAGCAGACCCAGCCGGCCAAAGCCGGAGTTCCAGCGGCCAGCAGCGAGAGCAGCGACCAATTGTAGAACGACCACCAGGTCGCTTTTCCCTGGATC
>JACZRM010000124.1 GCA_022576105.1 Chloroflexota bacterium
CACGTAGATTTTGTTGGTCACCGGGTTCACCGCCAGGCGAAAGGGGCGGGTGCCGGCGGCCACGGTGGTGGTGCTGTGGTCCCTGCCGTCGATCACCGTCACGTTGGCGCTGAATTCGTTAACCACGTAGATTTTGTTGGTCACCGGGTTCACCGCCACGGCAGAGGGAAAAGTCCCAGCGGCCACGGTGGTGGTGCTGTGGTCGCTGCCGTCGATCACAGTTACGTTGTTGCTTTCAAAGTTCACCACGTAGGTTTTGTTGGTCACCGGGTTCACCGCTACGGCAATGGGGCGGGTCCCGGCGGCGATGGTGGTGGACACGCGGTCGGCATGGACTGCCCCCCCTGGAGATGAGGCCAACGTCAAAGTCAACAATATGGACAGTGTGCCAATCAAAACCAGCGACCCAATCCATGTGCTGGATGGAGCTGCCCTGGCCAACAAACTTCGGCTGCTCATGACATTCCTACGGTGCTTATTTCGTTTCACTCGCAAGTAACGGAAATAGCGGCATGATAAGGGAATTGGGCCAGAGGGATATGCGGCAATTTCATAAATGTTCCTAAAGACGTGTGGCCCAGTTCTGCTTGGCAACGCTCGGGCATGCCGAGCTGCGACTGACGCTTAAACGCTTGGTGTGAAATCGAGACATGTTACCAGTCGAGCAAGGTGGCGAACTCTAATGGCTGACGGCCCAATTTAAGGTTCAACCAAATGCAGAAATTGTGCAAAGCCGCCTTAGCTGCCAGACGGGTCTGGAATCCGGTCAGTGTATGAGGCCGCTCCCGGTCCAGTCGGAAAGCATGATGCAGCTTCTCGTTGACGGTCTCTACAATCTGCCGTAGGCTAGCTACCCGACGACGCAGCTTTTTGGGCCAGGGCTGGCGGCTGTTTCTTTTGGGTGGGCAAACCACCTGGGCTCGATAATGGTGATACCAGTGTTGATGCCGCTCTTTCCCTTCAAATCCCTTGTCCACCACGTAGTAGCCTACTGCTGGGTCCCCTAAGGTAGGCACCCTGGGCTGGGGATCATGGCGGAAAGCGAAGAAGTCCTCGGCCATGGTCTGGTCTTTGGTGCTGGCTGGTGCAAAACTGAACCCAGTAATGACCCCCTGGGGATTGGCCGAGACCAACAGATAGAACCCTTCGTACCATCCCAGGCGGTTGCTCCAGCCAATGTCGGCCTGACCCGCCAGCCAACCAGCGCCTCGACGCTTGGCATCTCGGGTGGGAACCCCAGTGCCGTCCAGGGCTTCGTAGGGACAATCCTGGGACTGGAGCCGGGCCACCAGATGGCGAAAGAAAGCAACGATAGCTCCATAATGCCGCCGCATCAGGCGGTTGAACTGGCCCCGGTAGGGCAAGGTGGGGAAAGCAGGGCGCAGGTGGTGGTTGGCATAGCGGTAGAAGCCTCGCTCGCTGAGGAAGCAGCTCCACTGGCCGAAGAGGGCCAGGGTGACCACCTCGCCGCGGGTCAAAGAGGGCCTGGGGCCAGGAGTCTTCTCTGGAGGCAGTTGGTATTTGCAAAAATCGTCGGCCATCACATAAAGTGTGGTGAGAAAGGTGTCGGTGTCCATCATAGAGCAGCCTCACGCTTTGGTAGGTTTGAGGCTAACTATCGGCCATTGGCGCCTTTCCTTCTAGAATAGTGATTACGGGTTTCCCTTAATTCACACCAAACGTTTAAGTGTTCAGCGATAATGTCAGTAGTGCCCACGTCAGTTTAGTTTCAACGAAAGTGAAGGTGATGTCCTGGCTGTTCGTGAACTGGCTTGAGGGCACCGAGTCAAGCCCTGCTACGCATCCAGGGGACTTCGGGGCCTGACCCGGCACCCCAGCCAGTTACCGTCCGGTTCAAGCCATCACCTCAATAATGTATTGGGGCCGCCTGCCACCGGGCATCCAGCAGCCGCTTCAAAGTCGCGTAGCCGATGTCCAGTTCCCGAGCAGCCTTCCGGCGGGAAAGCCCTCCTGCATCGAGCAGCCACCCATCCGGCCACTTACTTGGTGGACATGGCCAAGGCAGAGGCCCTCGACGTGATGGGAGAGACGGAGCGAGCGGTTGCGCTGGTGGACCGGCATGTCTGAGCTTCCCACAATATGCAAGAATAGTGGTGGAGATTTGCCGCCAGCAGCGGGCCTGCGGCGGCTATACAGCTATGCAGCGAACCAGGCGAAGATGGCTATGACAGCTCCCCAATGACCAGGTAATAGAGATCCATATTTGGCGTACTTAAACAGAAATCCGGCGGTCTCGCTACCCCAGTATCAAAATACCTAGCTGAGCTGCTCGACTCTGTAGTCAATTCCTAATCCTTCCACCCCACGCTCGATGTTCCTTAAGGTGGAGGCTTCTATTCGTGCATCGCGCTTTATCTCAATGACTTTTGCCTCATGGTTGATGTTTTGAATGGGGTTTTCTCCACCAGCGGCCTGGGTGGCTGCTTCAATCAACGCCTGTTCCCAACTTGCCATTTCGTCACACTCTTCCAATTCTAATAGCAACACCTTATCAGAGAACATGCCAACATGATTGGACGGAGGGGCTATGTCCATCAAATGTCAGCATGATATCGTGCAATTTGGACCTCTGGCTCGTCGCTGACAGGTTAAACAGATAACTTGTACAATGACGTAAAACTCCTACCCCAGCCTGTGTTGAAATGTGCAGGATCTATGCAGTTTGCCAGTTCACTCGTCAAACTGAAGGCCAGAGTTTTCCAAAGTTACCCGGATAATTTCCTGTAAATATGCGTTGGTCTCTGTCTTCCTATCAACCGGGTTGTCCCCCTGAAGGTGAGAAAGTTCTTGCATGTCATGGTCGATTGCTTCCAATTCGGCATCGGTCAGTGGTTTGATTTCTTTCCCTGGATATCCTTCCCTGATAACCGATAGTAGGGCTTCATAAAAACCTTCAGGGAGTGCATTCCCATGTGTCATTACTTCCCCTGTCGCAACGGATCGAATTTGATTAATATCCGCGTCAAATGTGAATTTCATATCAATGGCTCTTAGTTATCCAATCTTCAATATGGTTGATTATGCGGTTTTCATCTAATAGCCTGGCCGACGTCTTGGTATTGTCAGCAAAGAATTCTTGATGAAATAAATCGGCCCAAGTTTGATACCCCAACGGTATCCAGGCCTTATCCTTATAGGCGCGCTCGAACAAACTGCACAGGTGAGTGTCCAGTGCGGCCAGTTTTGCCCAACTTGCGTTCAATGTGGCAACCTGGGCCTTCACTTCAAGTTGGGCCACATCGACCATCTTCATTTCGCCTGGAGGAAGCTCACCCACCTCCGTCACCTTTACAAAAACTGACTCAGCCATAAAATCCTCCTGAGTTGGTCCGACTTACACTTGGCGCTCAGTAACCTAATCGAACGGTCAACGGGTTGGATCTGAATCAATCCCCCAGGTGCTCCTCGGCGATGGTCAAGTTCCATAGGTGGCGTACCCTTCACGAGTTGGGCTGTTGCCTGAGCCGGCTGGTGTCGACGGTGACTAGCCTGCGCCTGGCCCGCTTCCCCAGAGCCACCAGGAACATCACGCTTTTACCTTCGGCGTGGGGCGAGAAGAATCCGGTTACTTCGTCGTCGTAAAACGTCAGGCCAGAGGCCCCCAGTCTTTGGGCATAGGCTGCCAGGTAGATTTTGCCTGCCGTGATACTGGCATCCAGCTGCGCCAACCGGTAGCCCCGATTACCAAAACGCTCTAGTATCGGATTCAGATTAGTCATAAAGAAGAAGTCGGTGCTGGCGTCCGCCGGAAGCGTCTGATCGAGCCCCAGATGACCAGCTTGCTGCCGGTAGTCTCCTTCCTTTAGCAGCTCCAGAGCCATCAGGTCTGGGTGGAACACATATGCGCCAGATGGGAGGTCCTCCACTGCGTTGACGATCAGATAAATATCATTAAGGGCCGCGCCAGATTGTCCTAAAAAATCTGCTGGTATGCCCTGCGTGGCCCGCTCGAGCACCGTTGATAGCTCTCGGAGGGTTATCGATTCGTGGCTGAAACGGCGTGCGGACCCGCGCCGAACGATGACAGACTCGATGGGGTCCTGGGGCGTCTCGCCGTCGGAGTAAGGAATTAGCTCCACAAGGTGTCCGGAAGGATGGGGCATCGTCATTGCCGGGGCATCGCCTCGCCAAGAGACCACCTCTGCTTCATCCGTCAGAGAGGACGCGCCGTGCATCTCCCAAATGGCGGGAAATTCTACCTCGTACTTCGAAATCGGCTGAGTATCCAGCGAAAGTGGCTCAGGGTCGGACGAGGGTCCGATTGGCGGCTCAGGAACGAATCCAACTGGTACCAACACGAGAGCTACTTCCCGCCGGGTCTCAAGGTCCAGCAGGCGGTTAACTGAGCTGTCCACGAATCCGGCCACCACCTTAGCGGGCAGCTCATGCGCTACGGATATGGCTAAGGTGTTCGCCAGGATAGTTCCACTGTCCCAAAAGGCGTGGCGGTACTCCCGAGACTGGTACTTACATGCGTTGCGCCAAAATACGTCGGTATAGACGATTATGGCGGGTGCATGGGTCACGCTCGGCTCGTTGCCGCTGGCATTCACCAGGGTTCGCCGGTAGTCGCCCTCCCGTAGCCGAGTTAGGGACGGCCCTCTGGAATCATAGTGGTAGACTCCGGCTTCTAAACCGGGCAGGTCTCCACATACCACATAAAGCTCGATGTGATACAGAGCACCGGTACAGGCCGCGGCGCGAAACGCCATGTCTCCCCAAGGGAAGTTCAACCTTTTGGTAATCCCAGCTGAGAAGTACAGAATGCTGCTCAAGGTTGTGATGTCTGGTATCTGGCCTTGATCAGGGGGCACGACCTCCATGGAGATCGCGGATAGTGCGGGCACCACCGATGGCGATGCCTCAAACGGCAACTGAATCGGCTCCAGGTCCGAGTATATTTTGAACAGTAGGGGTTGGCTCGACGGGTCAAAGGAGTGCCAAGGGTCCATCAGATTCCCGTGAGGGTGCTTGGTTCCGTTATGGTAATGCCAGGTGGCTTGGATTTCCCGATTTGCCACAGGTTCCCCTGATTCTCCGGCTGACGTGCAAATATTTTTAGACCCGGGATCTCGGCAGTTCTTCTAATCGGATGAACCCGCAAAACAGGGCGATTTCGGATCACTAGCTGCTAGGCGTGGCCATTTACCTCGATGATGACCCGAAACGTCCGATGTCCAAGGACAACATTAATCCTGCCGGTGAAGAATTCGGTTTGAGACGTTCATATCGACTTTTCTAATTATTTTTGGCACTTTTAAGGAGACCAACCAGCGCCGCCTGTTCAGTGCTCCCCTCGACCGGGCGTTCACCGAGCGCTGCCCGCATGGTATCAATAGGACTTCTCAAAGTGTATATAAACTGGAGAAAGTTGGTCTATTGCGTACCAGTCTACCACTTCTGCATCCTGGCAATAGACCAAACGCTTGCTGATATCGGTGAGCAAGTTCCCGATTTCAACGCCCATGAATCTGGGAGAAAAAGGAGTCAGGGCATATCGGGCGTCACGGAGCTTAGCTGTCCCTCCATGGCGGTTATGTCGCTCTAGGTGGAGGAGGCCAACCGCCGCCTTGATCAGTCCATGGTAAAACAAGCGCCGGGGATACCCTTCGGGCAGCCAAAGTTCTTCTAGGGTTTCGTGACATTGCCAATATTGTGCTCGATTGAACTCACGTATGGCTTGCCCCAACTTGGGCGGGGGCTCCGACGCTCTAGGCAAACAAGGAGGCAGTCC
>JACZRM010000125.1 GCA_022576105.1 Chloroflexota bacterium
ACCCTGCAAAACGATATCCTCAAGGAATACCTGGCCCAAAACGAGTATATATTTCCGCCGGAGCCGTCGATGCGGTTGGTGGGCGACACGATAGAGTTTGCCACCAGGCACATGCCGCTGTGGAATCCCATCAGCATCAGCGGGTATCACATACGGGAGGCCGGGTCGACCGCGGTACAGGAGCTGGCCTTCACCCTGGCCGATGGATTTGAATATGTCCGGCATTGTATCGATCGTGGTCTGGACGTTGACGACTTCGCTCCTCGCCTCAGCTTCTTCTTCAACGTGGACAACAACTTCTTCGAGGAGATCGCCAAGTTCCGGGCGGCGCGGCGAATCTGGGCCAGGGAAATGCGGGACACCTTCCAGGCCAAGGATCCCCGCTCTCAATGGTTGCGCTTTCACGCCCAGACCTCGGGCGCGTCGCTTACCGCTCAGCAACCGAACAACAACGTGATGCGGGTGACGCTGCAGGCGATGGCCGCGGTCTTAGGAGGCTGCCAATCGCTGCACACCAACTCCAAGGACGAAGCCTGGGCCCTGCCCTCAGAGGAGGCCGCGTTGCTGGCCCTGCGCACCCAGCAGATCATCGCCCACGAGACCGGTGTCGCCGATACGGTTGACCCGCTGGCGGGAAGCTATTATTTGGAAACCCTGACCAATCAGGTGGAAGCCGGCGCCTACGACTACTTCCGGCGGATCGAGGACCTGGGAGGGGTGATACCAGCGCTGAAGTCTGGCTTCTTCCAACGAGAAATCGCCGCCGCAGCCTATACCCACCAGGTTGAAGCAGACCGCCAGGAACGCATCACGGTGGGCGTCAACGAGTACCAGACCGACGACACATTGGCGATACCATTGCTGCGGGTGGACCTGGAGGGTGAACGTCGGCACATCGACAAGTTGAACCAGGTGAGGCGAACCCGCGACCAACAAGCCGTAGCCGAGAAATTACGCGCGCTGGAACAGGCGGCCCGAGGGTCAGACAACCTGATGCCCCCATTGTTGGAGGCGGTCAAAGCTTACGCCACCCTGGGAGAGATGATGGGGGTATTCCGGGAGGTATTTGGCGAGTACCAACCCAGTTGGGGGTTTTAAGCAACTAAAAGGGCCTCGAATCATCGAGGCCCTTGCTCAATGCAGCCGTACCGGTCTGAACCCTACTAGACTTTCGCCTCTTCCTTGGACCGCTTGGCCTCTGCCACCACCCGCTGCTCGACGTTTTGGGGCACCGGTTCGTAGTGGTCAAACTCAAACTGATAGCTGCCCCGTCCTTGGGTCAACGACCGCAGGTCCTGAGCGTAGCGCTGCACTTCCGAGTGGGGGACTTCCGCCTCAATAACCGTGAACTTTTCCTCGGGAGTCATGCCCAAAATCCTGCCCCGCTTTACGTTCAGGTCACTCATCACGTCGCCGGTATAGGCGTCGGGGACATTGATGGTCAACTTGACTATCGGCTCCAGCAGGATGGGGCTGGCTTCGGACAGACCCTTCCTCAGGGCCTGCGAACCGGCGATTTCAAAGGACATGCCCGATGAATCCACATCGTGATAGCTCCCGTCATAGAGAATGGCCTTCACGTCCACCACCGGGAAGCCCGCCACCACGCCCTCTTCCATAGTCTTGACGATACCCTTTTCCACCGACGGTATGTACTCCCTGGGAACCTTGCCTCCCACAACTTCTGAACCGAACTGGAAGCCCTGGTCGCGCTCCATTGGCTCCAAACGCAGCTTCACATGACCATACTGGCCATGACCGCCGCTCTGCTTTTTGTGCCGGTACTCTGAGTTGGCAACCTTGCTGATGGTCTCCCGGTAAGGAACCCGGGGCAGCCTGGTTGCCAGTTCGGCGCCAAACTTGCGCTTGATCTTGTCGATAGTTACATCGATCTGGGCTTCGCCGATCCCGGTAAGCACCATTTCACTGGTTTCCAGCTGGCGGGACAACCTCAGACTGGGGTCTTCCTCCACCATCCTGGTCAGCGAGGTGGACATTTTGTCCAGGTCGGCTTTGGTCGCCGGGCTAACCGCAACGCTGTAAAATCCCTGGGGAAAGTCGATGCTCTTGAAAGAGACCTGATTGTCCCGTGTGCACAGAGTATCGCCAGTAACTGTAGAGGCCAATTTACCAATAGCGCCAATGTCGCCGGCGCAAACCTCAGTAATATTTTCCTGGGACTTGCCCCTGGGCAGATAAAGCTGGCCAATTCGCTCCGATTGCTTATGGGCGGTGTTCCATACCTCTGAGTTGCTGTTGATGGTGCCTCGGTATACTCGGAATACCGACAGCTTACCCACGAATGGGTCGGCGGTGGTCTTGAAAACAAAAGCCGCCAACGGGGCACTGGTGTCGACATCCAGGTCAATTTCTTTGCCGGAGGAATCCTCCATCACCGGATTGTGACCATCCAATGGAGAAGGAAGAAATTCTTGCACCATTTCCAGGAATTCCTTGACCCCAATATTTTTTGTGGCCGAACTAGCCAGAATTGGCACCAGGTCACCGCTTCGAACAGCGGCACGCATGCCGGCAACTATCTCCGCGTCGGTCAACTCCTCGCCTTCAAGGTAGCGGTCGGCCAACTCGTCGTCAGATTCGGCAACCGCTTCAATCAGACGTTCTCGCGCCGCTTCGAACTCGTCGGCAACTTCGGCTGGGATATCCGCGGGAGGGTGCACCAAATTGACCACGCCTTTGAAGTCTTGGGCATCGCCGATGGGGAGTTGAATCGGAACACACTTGCTGCCAAAAGTGCCTTGAATGTCGGCCACCGCGTTGGCAAAGCTGGCGTTTTCCCGGTCCATCTTGTTGACCAGAAACATCCGCGGCAGCCCTTGGTCCTGGCAGAGGTTCCAAGAGCGCTCGGTACCCACATCAACGCCGGAAGTGGCCGGCACCAATATCACGGCCGACTCCACCACTCTTAGCGCGGAGACGACTTCTCCAATGAAGTCTTCGTAGCCAGGGGTATCCAGGAAATTGACCTTGTTCTGGTCCGTGGCGCAGGCAATCAACGTTGTCTGAACGCTGCTGCCCCGCCGAATCTCCTCCGCCTCATAGTCCGACGCGGTGTTGCCATCTTCAACCCGGCCGATACGGGTAATCACATCAACATTGAACAGGAGAGCTTCGCTAAGTGAAGTCTTACCCGCACCGCTGTGCGAAAGTAGGGCAACATTCCTCAAGTTGGCTGCATCAATCTTGGGCATATTAAAACTCCCTTTCCCCGGTTGTATTACTCAACGATGCTGTGTATATTCTCGCCTCGGATTAGTATTGTGAACTCAGCGATTTCTGGGCTAAAAGCTGGTTAATTTTGATACATCTTATATGCGTCTCATCCCAAGCGCAACATGACGCGTTCAAATCGGCGCACGGTAGATTTGACACCAGATTGGCTAGGACTATAATTGGCCCATTCAACCTGGTTATGTCAAATTGATAATTGGGTTGCATTTGGCGGGATTTCCGCCGATGCGGCCTGGGATGGAGTAAAATGGCGCGCAAAGAAGTAATTGATTCAGCCAAGCTATCACCGGGCCGAGCGCCCCTTTCTCAGGCCACCCGATACGGGAACCTGGTTTTCGTCCAGGGTTGCACCGGGCGGCATCCGACCACCGGCGAGGTAGGCAAAGATATTAAGGAGCAGACCAGGTACACCCTGGACCGGATTAAGATTATTTTGGAGGAGGCGGGCAGCTCCATCGACAACGTGCTGACCAATACCTGCTATCTGGCCCGCAAGGAAGACCTGGTCGGTTTCAACGAGGTATATACTGAGTATTTTCCAGACAACCGCCCGGCACGCACTGCCATCATCGTGAGTTTTGGCGCCGAAGACAATCTGGTGGAGGTTACTTCCACCGCCTGTATCCCGGACTGATCATCCTATGAGCTAACTTATTGGCAGCCTTGGGCCTGACCCAACCTGGGCGGGAGTAGTATCGTGTCAGCTAGGGCATACATACTGATTGAAGCGCAAGTCGGCAGAGCCAAACAAGTGGTGGAGACCCTGCGGGCCCTGGAAGGGGTGCAACAGGCCGACATTATCACCGGCGTGTTCGACATCATCGCCTGCGTTGAAGCCAGCGACATTCCCAGTATGGCCAACCTGGTGACGGCCCAGTTGCAGGCCAGCCGCGGCGTGCTACGGACCATCACCTGCGTAGTATCCGGCTAAGACTTACCCCAACCGGTCCCCACCGGCCCGCACCTCAAGGCGTCTTCTTAAAGATTAGATGCGAACGGTTGGTGGTGTAGGGCCGGATTAACGTGGGCCAGTCCCCCTTTTCTGACTCGGCTTTCCAACCATCGCTGGTCGGGACTTCCGGGGAATCAACCTCGTAAACCGCTGCGTAGCGGGCCACGCCATCAACATCAGCGGAGACCAGCTTGTAGCGGGTGCAACTGTGCACCCCCGGGGCTTTAATGATATTGGGCACATGCTGGGTGTCGTAGACCCGGTTGAACTCCTCTTCCTTATCGGCGGGGATGTCCATTTGCACCCAGTAGATGTAGTCGGCCATTGTCTACCTCCTGAAAATCGTTCAGCAAAATTGATTTCCTGAATATTGAGCGGTCGATCTGACAGTCTCGATACGGCCATTCGGCCTGCTTAACCAACAGCAATGACTACAGTCACACTCAGGAGCAGTTGGTTGAGTAGCGAAGCGTATCGAAAGCATTCCCACCAAGCAGCATATTGGTTGCAGGTTAGTTTAGGTCTCGTCATTCCGGCGCAAGCCGGAATCCATTAGAGCGTCGGCACAGCAATTGAATCTGGTCACCGGCCTTCGCCGGTGTGACAAAGCGCCCTTCTTGGACGCCAAACTGATACACCATCACCAAGGCGAGGTTGACCACTAGCTGGTGCTAGGGTAGAATCGAGTATCTCAGCGACCGGCTGTGGGCCGCTCCTACAGCGACCCCTCTCTCACGAGGCCGGCCGCTCCTTTTTGCCCCGCAACCCAAGACCATGCTTCATTGAGCTTGTTCATCCTTGGAGATCAGCGCCAGGTATTTCAGTAGGTATCCTAATAAGTCAGCGCTGAAGTCACGCCCTCGGGCAACTCCACGTCCAGGGCTTGCAGCAGGTGGGCCAAACCGTGGTAGTAAGACACCACCACCATCATGTCGATAATCGCGGCATCACCGATCTGGGAACGCAATGCCTCAAAGGTTGCATCAGAGACCCGGTGCTGGCGCAGCAGTTCCAGGACAAACTGGACCACCGTGGCGTCCTCTGCGGCCAGCCCCGCCGGAGCCCGGTACTCGTGGATGGCGGAAACCACATCATCGCCGATGCCAACTTCTCTGGCTGCGCGCTGGTTCACCGTCCAAACGTAGTGGCCACAGGCCTCCCGGGCGGCGGTCAGCACTGCCAGCGTTTTAACTCGAGGGTCCAGGGGTGTTTCAAAACGGGCATAGCCGCCCAGCGTGGCAAAAGCCCGGGCAGCCTGGGGATTGTTCAGAATCGCCGCGTAGTTACGCGCCACTCCTCCCCGACTGCTTTCAATCTCGTCCCAAACCTGCTGCCCTTCCGGGGTCATCTGGTCACGCTGCGCAAAGGGTACACGAGCCATTATCAAATCCTCCTGCCAAAAAATCCCTCACCCCTGTCCCCTCTCCTCGGGGAGAGGGGTGACCGAGACGTAAGTCGAGGTTGGGGTGAGGGGCTGTGT
>JACZRM010000126.1 GCA_022576105.1 Chloroflexota bacterium
GCCTCTGCTCCGGCGGCGCTGCCGACCAGCGTCGGGGAACCCCCAGCAGCGACCCCGGTTCCAACGCAGGCAGTGCCAGCGGCGCGTGACTTCGACCAGGGGCATCAGCAGATTGACCAGGAATGGGACCGATTTCACGCCGAGTTTGACCAGTGGCGCACCGGCTTGGCCTCTTGCGACCGTTCGACGGCGCTAATTGCTCTGCGCGGATTTACCGCGGATTTTAGCGATATCAGCCGCCGGACCAGTAATCTGCCTCGAGCGTCCTCCACCAAGAGTTCGGGTGACCGGTTGATTGAAGTCGCCGAAAAGGAAGAGTCAGCGTTGCGCCAGTTGCGGGACCGGTGGCATCCCAACTCGGCAGACCTGTTTGAAGCAGTAGACCAGGCGAGATCGGCGGCGGCGGTCGCGCAGAAGGAAGTAAGCGATGACCTGGCCGACCTGCGGGAATCCACCGGCCCGGAAGAGTTGGATGACGCGAAGGAATTCTCCGAAGCCTTTGATGCGGTAAGCGAAGACTGGGATAAGCTGCGCGATAGCTATAAAACCTTGAAAGGTGAGCTGGCCGATCTCAGCAAAACCGATGTAACCGACCGTCTGGCTACGCTAATCAAAGACCTGGACGGCATCAAGTCGGCCATTGACGACCTGCCTTCATCGGACACTTCCAAGAGCATGATCTCCAAGCTGGACAAAGCCGCCGACTCGGAAAAACAGGCGTTGTCCGACCTGGAGGAGGGCTACGACGAACCGGAAGACGCTTTTGACCCCATTGACGTTGAGGTGAAGGCGTCTGACAAAGTCATCGAACAGATCCAGGAGGACCTCGAGGGCATCCTGGAGGATTCGTCAGCCGACAAGGTGGAGGACATCGACGCCTTCAAGAAAGAGTTCGACCTGCTGACCGCTGACTGGGACGCCTTCCACGACCGATACTATGACTGGCTCCGCACCGAGGGCGGGTGCGACCGGCGGGAAGTTGCCGATGCTTTGGGAAAGTTCTTGCTGGAATTCGGCGATTTGTCCTCTCAGGTGAGCGACCTGCCCCAAGCCTCCTTCTTGAGGCCCATGAACGACGCTCTGTTGGAGGCTGCGGAGCGAGAGTCGGCAGCGCTGCGGGGGTTGCGAAATACCTGGCGCCCCTTTGCCACCGATATTTACCGGGGTTTTGATCAGGAGCGCTCCAACGCAGGGAAGCTGAGAAGGCAGGCCGACATAGGTGTTCAGGAGCTTCTGGAGCGGTTCAGCATATCCCCTGGGGATTTATAGAACCACCAGGCTCACTCTTTCCCACCAATCCCGCTGAAGCCGGCTACCGGCCGCAAATGATCCGCTGGCAGACTTCCGCTCCCAGCAAAACTTCGGGAATTATGGCCGTTTCCTCCTTGGTGTGAAAAGAGCGGACGCCAATACCCACCGGCAAAGCGGCGATGCCGTTCTCGAAGAACACGTTGGCATCCGACCCGCCGCCGCTGCCCTCCAATCTGGGCGTCAGTCCCGCTCCAGCCAGAGCCTGGGCAATCATCACCACGGTGGGATGAGATTCGCCGACACTGAAGCACTGATAGGTGTTTTCAATTTCCAGCTTGACCTGGGCTTCGGGGTGAAGGGCCGCCACCCGGCCAAACACGTCCCGAAATTCTTGGGTGTAGTGGTCCAGTTTGGCCTGGTCCCGACTGCGAATCTCCCCATCCATAAACGCCGATTCGGGGATGATGTTGCGCTTGAGGCCGCCCTCCAACCGGCCAATGTTGGCGGTGGTTTCCGGGTCGATGCGGCCCAACGGCAACTGCGTCAGCAATTGGCCCGCAATGACCAATGCTGAAATGCCCTTCTCCGGCTCCAGTCCCGCGTGGGCGGCCCGACCTTGAATCCAGGCCTTGACCGCGTTCTGAGACGGGGCGGCCACCGTCACCCGATCAATTCCACCTTCACCATCAAACACCACACCGCGCTTGGCGGATAGCTGGCTGAAGTCCATGTGGTGCACACCCGCCAGACCGCCTTCCTCGGCGCGGCTAAACGCGACTTCAATTGGCAGGTGCCTGGCCCCAGACTCAACCACCGAGGTTAGGGCCTCCAACACAATAGTTATCCCTGCCTTGCAGTCGCCGCCCAGGATGGTGCTGCCATCAGACCGGAGGGTGTCGCCGTCCAAAATCGGCTTGATGCCCCGCCCCGGATCAACGGTGTCCAGGTGGGCCGAAAGCATAACCGGCTCGCCATCGCCGCCCAGTTTGGCAATCACATTATTGAACGAGTCGTGGTGCACGGTGAACCCCAGGGCCTGCAACCTGGCGGTCACCTCCCGGTCCATGGCATCCTCTTCCCCAGTAGGACTGTCAATGCGAATCAGGTCCATCAGCGTTTGTATCAATCGATCTCGGTCAGCCAAACTCGCCTCCCTGGTCTCAGGGTTGTTTCTAACACGCTCCCCGCGACTGCATTTTCCACTGCCCTTTTCCGGCAGCCTGCCCCCAGTTTTCGGTCTTTTCGACGGCGGCAACGCCATCAGTATATTTGAATTCGATGCTCTTTTGAAGGTCGTATTGAACTAACGCTGTACCGGGCGTAGCGTAGGATGCACTCTTATACTACAGTCGCAGTTTCCCCCTGATCCCAGCCATCTCCCGGCTTTACTCCAAAAGTACCTTTCGTTCCAAATACCAACGAATAATTTTACCCACTCATGGTTCGACGGGCTCACCACTAGCGGGTTTGGCCGTTCGACCTGAGCCACTTCGACAAGTCCGACTTTGTCGAGACTCTCGATGAAATCGGAGCTCAGGACAGGCCTGCCCAAGCGATGAAGGTGAGATTTCTCTCCACAAGTACAACTGTAGTAATATTCACCAGACCCAGCAGGGCTTTCGGCGCCAATTCCAAATCCATTCGCCAGGTTGGCTATGCCGGAAATTGAAGCAACCCTGATAATTTGCTCCGATACACCCTGCCAAGTGGTAGACAGCATTGCCGCTGATTCACCACCGGCTGATGCAAAGCCAAGACTAGTCTAAAATCTGGCCGGGCAGACAGACCAGCAAGCCTTGTGTATACTGGGAAAAGAGGCCAAAGCATGCTCTTGGATGTGATATTCTTCGCGCTATACCGTGAGCGGGCCGGTGGCAGTAAACTTCAGTTTGAGTTGCCGGAGGGCGGAACGGTGGCTGATCTGACCGCTACAGTCCGCCAGCGGATTCCCGGCCTGGCGCCGCCGGATGTCAAAATCGTGGTGGCGGTCAACGCCGAATACGCCGACCCGGAAACTGTACTGCACCAGGGAGACGAAGTCTGTTTGATACCACCGGTCAGCGGAGGTTAAGGTTGTGATCAAGATTACCCACGACCCCTTGGTCCCGGAGCAAATCACTTCTCAGGTACGACAGAATTCCAATGGAGCAGTGGTGACCTTCCTGGGCACGACTCGTGACTCCTTTGAGGGGAAAAAGGTCCTCAAGCTGGACTACGAAGCCTACGAAGATATGGCCTTGAAGAAAATGTCCGATATTCGCCGGGAAGTTCAGGCTGAATTCGGGATTGAAGACATTGCCATTGTTCACCGCATTGGAACGGTAGAAATCGGCCAGGTCAGTCTGGTCGTCGCGGTGGCTTCACCCCACCGCAAAGAGGCCTTTTCCGCCTGCCTCCAGATAGTTGACCGGGTCAAGGAGATAGTCCCCATCTGGAAGAAAGAGGTATTTGAGGACGGTTCCCGATGGGTAGCCTGCGATGATCACGAATTCAACCCGGCCGACGCCGCTGCCTTAAACGCCGACAACGACTGAAAGTCTCTAACAAAATAACCGGGCTGTCTCCCTGACCCCTTCGGCCCCGCCGGTCCTGAGTTCCGATTTCATCGAGAGTCTCGACAAAGTCGGACTTGTCGAAGTGCCTCAGGATAAACCCCGCAAAGGGTCTAAACACTTTGGTATTAAAACCATTCTAGTCCGATGTCCTGTCCCAGAATGCTAACTCCAGTAATTATGGTATAGGCTTACTGATCTCTCATAAGGTTTTGTGCCGCAGGACTTTAGATTCTTCGTCGGCCCGATTCCGTTGGGACTCCTCAGAAAGACAAGAATATTTATTTTGTTTGAGCTTCCAAGTCAGTCAAGGATTGAGTGGAACGAAAGTAGTGACCCGTGCAGCGTTGCCAAGAACCGCCATCCAGCGGCTCTTTTTCATCTTCCTGATTGCGGCCATCGCATCGTGGCTAGGCGGACTCACCGCCGAGACCGCCGGCCACCCCATCACCATCTCCTGGTGCCGGGCCAACGTCTCACCCTGCCAGACCAATTTGAGCATCCCAGAAGGTGGCACGGTTGAGCTGGACCTGGTGCTCAACTTTGCCCCAGCCACCACTATCCCTTCAATCGTCGCCTGGGAAACCCACCACCTGCTGACCGATACCTCAGTCGCGGCGATCATCCCTGATACCGCCACCGGTAGGACGGTTCAGGAACAAGGAGCAGTTGGCTTGGCCCTGAACGGGTTGACCCGAATAACCGCCGGGTTGGGCAGCTCTGCCGGTCAATACTTCACACCCCAGAATAACTACAACGCGATTTCCGGAGAACTGGATTACTCGGTAACCCTGGTCGGGCCAGCCGCCCCCGTGCTATCGCCATCATTTAGGCCAGACCCAGCCCAGATTGTAATCGGCCGGGTAGTCATTGCGGGCCTCAGTTCGGGTTCTTCGCAGATAGTAGCCGCCGCCAGCGTAAACCCCATGCAAGTGGTCACGCATACACCGGCCGGGCCGCTCCGATCGACGCCCCTGGCAGCCGCCAAAACGCCAGCAGCCACCATCCGGGTTGGCCCGGTAGATACCGTAGAAGTTCGTGGGAAACTGGCGGGGACATCCCGGTCAGTACCCTCCCGGATCGGGTCGTTTCCCAGCACATTGACGCTCAGTTTTTGGCAGCCAGGCGCGGTGCCGGCCTGGCGAGGCGGCGTCGACCAACCAACGGCAAGCTATCGGGGGATAGTCATTGACAGAAACGGCGAGTTCCGAATCGCCGATGTTGCCCCGTCATTAGTGCCGGCGGGAATCTATGACCTGCGGGTGAAGGGAGACCGCAACCTGGCCAGAGTGATTCGAAGCGTGGTATTTCCAGCGACCGGCAGTCCTCAGCCGTTGCTACACATTGATCCGCCCATATTACCGGCTGGAGATGTTGACGGGAGCAATATCGTGGATGCCGGCGACGTATTGATCCTGCGGAACAGCTTTGGTCAGGCGTCCAGTGATCCGGTTTTCGACGATACCGTGGACCTGAACCGGGATGGAATTGTTGACGTTCAGGATTTTTCAATACTGTCGAGGAATTTTGGCCTGCGGGGGGATTAACCGGGACTTCTTCAGCAAAAGCCTACGCAGGAACGTCCCACCTAGTGGGCACCGCGTTTGACACGCTTCCCAGGCTCGGTCACAATACCGGACAGGCTGAATTGACCCGCAATTGAGGATGTCTGCTATGACTACTCAGTCTACCGGCGCCTATCCCGTCGTGGTTGAAGGTGAACTTGACTCTAGTTTGAGCCGATGGCTCTGGCTGGTGAAATGGGTGCTGACCATACCCCATATCATCGTGCTGTTTTTCCTCTGGATTGCATTTGTCATCGTTACCGTAATTGCCTTCTTCGCCATATTGTTCACCGGGCGCTAT
>JACZRM010000127.1 GCA_022576105.1 Chloroflexota bacterium
CAGGAAGAGGCAGTCATGGCATTGAGCCGGAGGCTTGCTCAGGGTAGCTGAAAAACTCGTGCACTTCTCGTGCACTTTTGCGATTCCCGAAAGAAAAACCCCGGTCTCAATAACCGGGGTTTTAGTATCAATTTGTGTTGGCGAGAGTGCGAGGGAGTCGAACCCACCTACCCCGTTCGTCACGAGGCACAACGGATTTGAAGTCCGCAAGAGCCACCGGGCCCCATCCACTCCCCCGCTGTGTAGCTACTGTAGCCTAGCTGGCCAGCACCGCGTCGATCCTCTTCTTCAGAGCGCCCTTGGGCAGCGCGCCAACCACCTGGTCCACCGGCTTCCCGTCCTTGAAAAAGATCAAAGCCGGAATGCTGCGTATGCCGTATTTCATGGCAATGTTGGGACTGCTGTCAATGTCAACCTTGGCTACGTTCAACTTGCCGGCGTATTCTTCCGCCAGGTCATGGACTGTCGGTGCAATCATCTTGCAAGGGCCACACCACTCGGCCCAAAAATCCACCATAACCGGTAGATCAGACTTTAGTACGTCATCGTCCCAACTATTTTCGTTAACTTCGATAGGTTCGGCCATTTTCCCTCCAGGGCAATTTTGCTGGTTACTTTATTTAGATGTATCGAATCCGTCCAAGATGCGTAGGATTTCGACCAGTTTATACCCGAGCAAATTAAAGGTCAACATTCATCTAGCATGCCGCACAGATACAAATCTTGACTGGTGATACCCAGAATGAAGACTGGTGCGGCCGATGACAATTGGACTGGAGAATGTTTGGTGCACCAGCGACCGGCCGGCGGCGCAGAGGCTTAACCTTGGATAAAGGCTCACCTTGGATTATAGTTACCATAGGAAGATGTTGACCGAAGAACGTGTTGAAAGAGGCCAGTTGCTGACGCTCACCCTGGAATCTTGGGGACGATTGGGCGAAGCTATGGCCAGCTACAACGGAATGGATGTTTTTGTCTTCGGCGGTATCCCAGGAGAACGAGTGGTAGCCCAGGTGCAGCGGGTGCGCCGCAAGTACATCGCCGCCACCGTCGTGGAGGTCCTAGAGGCGTCGGAGTTCCGGGTTGAGCCTCCCTGTCCCTATTATGGGTCGTGCACCGGCTGTCAGTGGCAGCACCTGGCCTACGACGCCCAACTGAGGGCCAAACGTGAACAGGTTGTCGATGCTCTGGAAAGAGTTGGTGGCTTTAGCGCTCTTGATGGCACGGGCCTGAATGTCTTGCCGGTGCTGGATTCGCCGCGACAATTAGGTTATCGCAATCACGCGCGAATGACCATTGGAGCCAACGGGGCATTGGGGTTTGTGCATCGGGAGACTCGCCAGTTTGTGCGGATCGATAACTGTATGCTGATGCATCCGGGGGTTAACCAACTGCTGTCCAAAATCCAGGACAAGTGCGCCGAAACGACTCAGCTATCGATTCGCGCCGGTGAAGAGACTGAGGACTATTTAATCCAGCCCACAATGAAAAACCCGGCCATACCGGTATCCACGGGTCAGAAGCACTATGCAGAGTCGCTCAACGGCCGCCGCTTCAGAGTGGCCTCGCCATCATTCTTTCAGGTCAACATTCAGCAGGCCTCCCAGCTTATTGACCTGGTTCGCAACGCCCTGGACTTGAAAGGTACAGAGGTGCTGCTGGATGCCTACACCGGAGTGGGGACTTTTGCGATCCTGCTGGCGCCCTTCGTTGGGCGGGTTATTGCGGTGGAAGAATCCTCGGCGGCGGTGGCCGATGCCAAAGAAAACGCGGTCGGATTGGACAACGTGGAGTTTGTCCTGGGGAAAACCGAGCACGTGTTGGCAACCCTGGAGGAAAAACCCGACATCGTGGTGTTGGACCCGCCCCGGGCCGGCTGCCAGCAGGAAGCGCTGCGCAGTCTGATCAAGCTGTCACCGCCCCGGGTGGTCTACGTTTCCTGCGACCCGGAGACGCTGGCGCGCGACTTGAAGCTGCTGTGCCAAGGGCCTTACCAGGTGTCCAGCATCCAGCCTTTGGACATGTTCCCCCAGACCCACCACGTTGAGTGTGTGGCGGTGTTGAACCGGGTTGGGTCGCCGCCGCGCATCGTCCTGGCCTCGGGTTCGCCCCGGCGCAAGGAGCTGTTGTCCAGTTTGAGCCTAAACTTTCAGGTAACTCCATCCGACGTGGATGAAGCAGTTATTCCAGGGGAGACGGCCCAGGAAATGGTGCGGCGGCTGTCCCGGTCCAAGGCCCAGGCGGTAGCTGATACCCTGGATGACGGGTATGTAATTGGGGCCGACAGCACCGTGGTGCTGGACGGCAAGGTCATTGGCAAACCGGTTGACGCCGATGACGCCCGGCGGATGCTGCGGGAACTCAGTGGCACCAATCACCAGGTGACTACCGGCCTGACGGTGATCAATGTGGCAACCGGCCAACATTTGACCGACACCCTAACCGGTGAGATTGCCATGCGGGAACTCAGCGACCAGGAAATAGAGACTTCCGTGGCGTCTGGGACCCCAATGGACAAGGCGGGCGCCTATGCGATTCAGGATGAGGAGCTGCGCCCCGGAGAACTGCTGGGTGATTGTTATACCAATGTGGTGGGGCTTCCGCTGTGCCGGTTGACCCAAATGCTGGACCAGTTGGGCTGCCCCCTGCCACCTGGTTGGGCGATGCCGGTGCAGTCCAGATGCAAAGGTGAATGTCCCTTCCAGAGGAGAACCCCGGCGTGAACTTCTTGGGCATCGGCATGCCGGAGATGGCGGTGATCCTGGTTATCGCCTTCTTGGCGTTGGGGCCGAGCAAGTCGATCGACATGGCCCGCACCACCAGCAAGATTGTGCGTGACCTGAGGCGCACTTTCAATGAGATTACCGCGGCGGTTACTCTCGATGACGATGATGACTCGGCGTCAACGAGCCGCCCTGGCAACCGCCCGGGCGCCCGCCCTGGACCGGACGCCCCCACTCCTCGCAACGACCCTCCTGCCGCCGACCAATCATGATCGGCCGCGAGCTTTCTCTTCGGGACCATTTACAAGAGCTAAGACGGCGTCTGCTTATTTCAGTTATCGCCTTACTGCTGGGCACCATGGTGGCTTTTATCTTCTGGGAAGAAGCGGTGGAACTGCTGAAGCGGCCAGCCCAGGAATTGAATGACGGCGAAGGCGTAACTCTCATTGCCACCCAGGTCACCGAGTCGCTGACCACCAGCTTCAAGCTGTCAATGGTCGGTGGCGCGATCCTGGCATTTCCGGTCATACTTTATCAGGTTATTAGGTTCATTGCGCCCGGACTGACCGGGCGGGAAAAACGCTCCCTTTTCCTCTTTCTTCCTGGTGCGATGCTGGCATTTGTGGCCGGTGTCGCCTTCGGGTACTTTATCCTGACTCCTCAAGCGTTGCCGTTTTTGCTGACCTTTGGTGAAGGGGTGGTGGAGCCCCTGGTGCGTATCAGCAGCTTGGTGGACGTGATGATCCGGCTGCTTTTCTGGATGGGAATCGTCTTTGAGACACCGCTGATCATGGTCCTATTGACCCAATTGGGCTTGGTGCCAGCCGGGGCCTACGCCCGTTTCCGCCGGTTCTGGCTGGTTATCGCCTTCGTGTTGGCTGCGGTGATTACGCCTACCTTCGACCCGGTGAATCAGATATTGGTCGCGGTGCCGCTGCTGGTGCTCTACGAGTTGGGGGTGTTGTTGGCCCGCTTTACCCCTCGGGGTAGGCGCAGGCCTGCTGAGGCAATAGCGCCAACGCCTGAAGCGGAATAGAAATGGGGAATAATAAAAGACCGGTGAACAACACCGGTCTTTTCGAATGTGCTGAAACCGCTGCTGAGGATCAGACCAGATCGTCGTTGTTTCTGGACGTATTGACCGGCAGCTTTTCCTCAGCCGCCGGGCTCTCTGGTTCCTCTTCGCCAGTGACCGAAGTCTTGAAGTAACGGAGGCCTTTGCCCAGCGAACTGCCTATTTCAGGCAGTCTGCGTGCGCCGAAGATCAGCAGCAATACCGCCAGGATGATTAGAAGCTCTGGAAGACCCAATGGTCCCAATCTCATGTCGTTCCCTCATGCCAAACTTGGGTAGTGTGTTGGCTTAGTTCTCGTCATTCCGCCGCAAGCCGGAATCCATTAGAGCGTCGGCACAGCGATTGTATCTGGACACCGGCCTTTGCCGGTGTGACCAAGCCCCGTTCTTGGACGCCAAACTGATACACTATGGAAACTTGGCGAAACTTGGCCTTGGTTAATGATACCAAAAACCCCGATGGGTAACAAACATGCACAACCAACAATGGGGTTAGCGTTCTGGCATCGGTGTCATCATAACTCGGCCCGGCGAAAGCTGAGGGCATTTCAGGTAACAATCCTGGTAGGAAATGGTAAACGATCAGATTTTTAGGCTATTTCCAGCGGGCTAAATTCACAATATGCGTAATAGCAGCCGGACCCGCTCATGTTGTCGATCCCATCACCCGCTTGTATAATTGGCAGAAGCTTTTAAGCTGCGTAATTCGATCGGAAACGCGACCGAGAGATTCGCTTTTGGCTGAGGTCTGGGCGGTGATTCCGCCAGGTTGTTGGGGATAGATGGACGTTGACTACGACGTAGTGGTAATTGGCGCCGGGCCAGGGGGCTATGTAGCGGCCATCCGCGCCGGTCAGTTGGGTTTAAAGACTGCGATCATTGAGCGGGAGGCCCTGGGGGGAGTGTGTCTCAATTGGGGTTGCATCCCCAGCAAATCCCTCTTGAAGAATGCTGAAATTGTTTCGTATTTTCACCGGGCTGAAGAATTCGGCCTGCACTTCGACAATTTCCATGCCGACTACGCGGCGGCCATCGACCGCAGCCGCAAGGTGGTGGAACGCAACGTGCGGGGCGTCGAGTATCTGCTGAAGAAGAACCAGGTGCAGCAGTTCAACGGCGCTGGCTGCCTCCGTGGCAACGGCGTGGTTGAAGTCGCCCCCGACGGCCAAAAGCTCAACGCCAAGCACATCATCGTCGCCACCGGCGCCCGGCCCCGCAGCATCCCTCCATTGCCGGTGGACCAGGATACCATCATCACCAGCCGGGAATCCATTGTGCTCAAGGAGTTGCCCAAGTCCATCGTCATCGTTGGTGGCGGGGCTATCGGCGTTGAATTCGCCTACCTGTACCAGATGTACGGCGTTGAAGTGACGGTGGTGGAATTGCTGCCGCACCTGGTGCCCAACGAAGATGAAGAGATCAGCCGTCAGTTGGAGCGGGCCTTCTCCAAGCAGGGCATAAATCATATTACCGGCGCTGGTGTAACCGGAGTAGACCGGGGGCCGGGGGGCCTGAAAGTTCACCTGAGCCAGGACGGGGTCGAGCAAACCATTGAATGCGAAAAGGTGCTGGCGGCGATTGGGATTCAGCCCAACAGCGAAGACCTGGGGCTGGAGGCACTGGGCGTGGAGACCCAGGGCGGCTATATTCGAGTTGATGACCGGATGGCCACCAATGTGGCTGGGATCTACGCCATTGGCGATGTGACCGGAAATTTGCCGCTGGCCCACGTAGCCTCAGCGCAAGCGGTGGTCGTGGCCGAACACATCGCTGGGATGGACCCCCAACCCCTGGACTATGCGTTGATGCCCCGGGCCACGTACTGCCAACCCCAA
>JACZRM010000128.1 GCA_022576105.1 Chloroflexota bacterium
AAGGAAATCAAAGCGCGACAGGCACAGCAGTTGGCCCAGCGTCAAAGGGCGCAATAAGCTCGATAAAAGGTGGAATTACCCGTCAATATCAAGGTTGAAATACCGGTGAATGTTCCGGTTAATATTCCAATGAAGGATGATCAATGCTGAACACCGTCAAAGGGCTGATGCTGACCCTGGCTTCGACCTTCAAGGGTCTGCGCCATCCGGTCACCCAGCAGTATCCCACGGTGCCTACCCCGGTGAAACCCAGATTCATGGGGTTTCCGGCCCTGACCTGGGATGATGATACGCCGGAGCCTTTCTGCACCGGCTGTATGGTATGTATCCGCCACTGTCCTACCCAGTGTATGTCGGCCACCATGAAAGACAATCCCTTGAACGAGGAAGGCAAAAGCTCCCGCAAGAAAATCATAGATTTCTTCGAAATTAACCTGAACCGTTGCATCTTATGCGGAATTTGCGTCGAGGTGTGTAACTTCGATGCTATCGTGATGAGCCACGAGCATGAGATGAGCACCTCCGAGCGTAACGGCGGTCGGGTTGACCTGCCGGCATTGCTGCAAATTGGGCGCAAATACCAGGCGGAAACCGGTTGGATTCCCCCTTCCGTGTTGGAGAAGCAAAGGAAGGAGGCCGCCGCAGCGCAGCAACCGCAAGAGGTGGCCGCCGCTGAGTCCGGGGATGAATCGCAATAGCGGCTGGCTGAAGAGATCACAATTTGCCTAAAAGAGAAGACGAACGTCAGATACGCCTGTCGGGGAAGCATCCGGTATACTGCACCTGCACCCAGTGTACGGAGCGGTTTCTCAACAAGCGCAGCGGAATACCCGGGAAAGGGTTTCTGCAGCGACTGTTCAAGAAATCTAAGGTTGAACCGGTGAAACTACACCCTGCTGATTGCACCTGTGCCACCTGCGACTTGTTGAGATCGGTGAATACTCTGCCGCCATCCGGCGATAGCAAATAGCGCCGGTCTAGTACGCAATAAAGGGATAATTGTTGAACCAGCCGCTACCTACAACCAGACCATACAAGGATTATGGAGCCGCATCCAAAGCGGCTCTTTATTCGGTGAAGTTCCCGGAATTACTTGGCGAAATGCTTGGGAAAGCGCTGGTGGATTGCCCCATTCTCACCAATCGGCGGATTAAGCCATGACCTGGTTGTTCATTGTCTTGGCGGCGTTTACCTTGTTGGGCGGTCTGGGGGTGGTGATGACCCGCAATGTAGTGCATGCGGCGCTGTTCCTCCTGATGGCTTTGATCGCGGTGGCCGGAATCTACCTGATACTGTTCACCGAGTTTCTGGCGTTGGTCCAGGTGCTGATATACGGCGGGGCGATAATCATAGTGTTGCTGTTTGCCATAATGCTGACCCGGGCCGCCGACTATCCCCGAATCTCTGACAATCGACAGTGGCCGCTGGCGGCCATAACGTCCATTGCATTGGCCGCGGTGCTGGGCTCAGCCTTCTGGATCGGCGCTCCGGTCGGCACAGTGGCCCAGAGTCCGGAATTTACTGGACTGGCCAATTCGCTGTTCACCCGATGGGCCATCCCCTTTGAAGTTGCATCTCTGGTGTTGCTGGTGGCATTGATCGGGGCCATCATCATCGCCCGCACCGGCGACGGAGGCGAGGGCTAGCAGTGACTCCGCTGGTTTTCTTTCAGCTATTGAGCGCCGCCCTGTTTGTGATTGGGATGTACGGCGTTCTGGCGCGGCGCAGCGCCGTGCTGATTATCATGTCCATTGAACTGATGCTCAACGCAGTTAACATTAACTTGATTGCCGCTGCCTCTCATTTGAACGGCAGCGGCAATTTCGTGAATTTTGATGGACATATAATCGCCATTTTTGTCATCACCGTGGCCGCTGCGGAGGTGGGGTTGGCGATGGCGATAATCCTGAGAATATACCGAAATCGCTCCACAATAGACGTGAACGAAATCAACCTGATGAAGTGGTAGCAGTTGATATACATGATTGAGGTAATTGTTCATGTGATTTACCCACATCTTCGGCCCTTTTCCCCGTGGGGGATTTGCCTCAAAAGTTCTTTTAAATTTGCGGGGAATCGAGTCCGGTGGATTTTAGACCCTTCGCTACGCTCAGGGAAACATCTAAGGCAGACTTCTGACCTCAATCACAGGCCGCAATTGGCACTTTTGAAGCGAGGCTCCCCTTGGCAGACGTGTGGCCTCGACGAAGTTGAGGTTGGGGGCTGGTCCTCCGACCGGCTCAGGACGAACGGCCTCTGGCGTGGGCCGGTTGAGGTATCGGCCTAGATGGAATGGGCCTGGCTAATACCGGTTTTCAGCTTTGTGGCGGTCCCGCTGATTATTCTGTTCGGCAAGTATTTGCCGGGCAAAGGTTCTCCCCTGGCCATCCTGGCCATCGTCGGCGCATTCGCCATGTTCTGGGTGGTCCTGATCGGGTTTCTGGGCGCGTCTCCCGACACCGAAGGCTGCGAAACCAGTGAACACACCGGTGCGCTGACTTGCCAGTATGAGCGTACCTGGTTCCAGGCCGGCCTGACCGGAACATCCGTCGATGCTGACTCCAGCGTTGTTGACCAGAGTATCCACCTGGTCTGGGGGATCACCATTGATCCCCTGACCATCGTCATGCTGGGACTGATCACCTTCGTCGCCCTGATGGTGCAGGTCTACTCCCTGGGTTACATGCGTGGTGACCCGCGCTTTGGGTGGTACTACGCCTTTCACGCTCTGTTCATCGCCGCCATGCTGACCCTGGTCCTGGCCGATAACTTCCTGCTGCTGTACGTGGCCTGGGAGCTGGTGGGTTTATGTTCCTATCTGCTGATTGGGTTCTGGTTTGAGCGTCCCACCGCCAGAGAGGCGGCCAAGAAGGCCTTTGTCGTCACCCGTATCGGGGATGTAGGGCTGCTGATCGGAATTCTATTGCTGTGGCGGGAAGTCGGCAGTTTCAGCATGACTGAGACCTTCGCAGCGGTGGCCAGCGGCGCAATCAGCCAGGGTGTGGTGACAGTTGCGGCGTTGCTGCTCTTTGCCGGGGCGGCTGGTAAGTCGGCCCAGTTCCCCCTGCACGTGTGGCTGCCCGATGCGATGGAAGGCCCTTCGCCGGTCAGCGCGCTGATTCACGCGGCGACCATGGTGGCTGCCGGTGTGTACCTGGTGGCCCGGACGCTGCCAATATTCGCCGCCTCCGGCGACGCCCTGACGGTGGTGGCGGTTATTGGTCTGATCACGGCGTTGGGGGCGGCAACCATTGCGCTGGTTTCCACCGACTTGAAACGAATCCTGGCCTATTCCACCATCAGCCATCTGGGGTTGATGATGCTGTCGCTAGGGGCCTTTGGCTATACCGCCGCCATCTTCCACCTGATGGCGCATGGGTTTTCCAAGGCCCTGCTGTTCCTCGGCGCGGGCAGCGTAATGCACAGCACCGATGAGTTGGATATACGGAAAATGGGTGGCCTGCGGAAGGTGATGCCATTGACCGCGGTGCTGTTTACCATTGGGGCCATGTCCCTGGGCGGCATACCCATCTTGGCGGGATTCTGGAGCAAGGACGAGATCCTGACTGCGGTGAGCGGCAATCTGCATCCGGTTTTCATTGTCCTGGCCTTGCTGACCGCCTTTTTAAGTGCTTTGTACATGGCCCGGGTCACCTTCGCGGTTTTCTTTGGCCCACTGCACCAGGAGCACGAACAGGTCCATGACGCCCCGCCGACCATGGCCATAACCATGCTCCTACTGGGTATTCTGGCGTTGGGATTCGGTCTGATTAGCTTCAATTGGCCCGGCCCCTATGATGGTCTGGGCACATTCTTGTTCTTTGAGCACCCGGAGGCCTTCCATTTCACCCCTTGGCTGGGAATCCTTTCCACGGTACTGGCGGTGGGCGCGTTTGTGCTGGCCTATCTGGTCTACGCGAAACGGAGCCTATCGGTCGAGGCGATGCGCGCCCGCTTTTTGCCGGTCGTCAGGTTGGCGGAAAACAAGTACTACCTGGATGAACTCTACCAGTGGGTCATCGACCACGTGGTGCTGACGGTGGCCGGTTTTATTGGGTTCTTTGACCGGGCGGTGGTCAATGACATCGGGGTCAACGGTCCGGCCAACCTGGTCCGGCGGGTGGGTGTGACCTTGCGGCTGCATGTAACCGGCCATGTTTACACTTATGCGCTGGCCATGACCCTTGAGACCCTTTCGCTGTCGGTGGTCTTTTGGTGGCGGTCGGTTTAATCGACCAGATGAATTCCTTCGATCAAATATCGCTATTCATGCTGATCATTGTGCCTTTGATTGGTGCGCTGGTCGGTGTGTTGCTGCCCAAGGACCGGCCCAAAGACGCCTGGTATTTCGCCCTGGCGGTCTCTTTTTTCACATTGGTGCTTTCGATAGCCATCTTCTTCCGGTACGACTACTCCGCCGGCGGATTTCAGTTCGCCAGAGAATTGCCCTGGCTGGGTGCGCCGCTGAACATCAACCTGTCGCTGGGGCTTGACGGAATTGCAGCTCCCTTGGTTTTGCTCAACGGCATAGTGCTTTTTGGCGCGGTGTTGATTTCCCAGACCATAGTTCACCGCTCTCGCGACTTTTTCGTCTTGCTGTTGGCGTTGGGGTCGGGGGTGTTCGGCGTATTTGTGGCGCAGGACCTGTTCTTCCTGTTCTTTTTCTACGAGCTGGCCGTGCTGCCCATGTACCTGCTGATTGGCGTTTGGGGCAGCAGCACCGACTTCGGCAGCTTTCTGCGCACCAAAGAGTACGGCGCAATGAAGTTGATGCTGTACCTGGTGGGTGGCAGCGTCTTGATCTGGATCGGCATCCTGGCTTTGTACACCAAGTCGGCCGACGCAGGATTCCCCACTTTCTCGATCACCCTGTTGGGTCAGATGTCGCAGGCTGGCCTGTTCGATGAAACCTTCCAGAACTGGGTATTCCCTCTGTTCATGGTTGGCTTTGGCATTCTGGCCGGTCTGTGGCCCTTCCATACCTGGTCGCCCGACGGTCACGTGGCGGCTCCCACCGGCGTTAGCATGTTGCACGCCGGTGTGCTGATGAAGCTGGGCGCCTTCGGTATCATCCGGGTGGGCATGGTGCTGCTGCCGGAGGGCGCGGCCAACTGGATGCCGGTTTTGATTGTTTTGGGCACCGTCAACGTGATCTATGGCGCAATCTCGGCTATCTCCCAGAAAGACTTGAAATACATCATCGGCTATTCCAGCGTCAGCCACATGGGCTACGTCATCATGGGCATTGCCACGCTGCATCCGGTGGGCCTGGCCGGGGCGGTGCTTCAGATGTTCTCTCACGGAATAATGACCGCCCTCATGTTTGCCATGGTTGGGGTGATTTACGACCGGACCCACATCCGGGACATCACCGTTTTGAACGGCTTGATGAAGCGGATGGGTGTGACCAGCTTTTTCTTCGCCCTGGCCGGGTTGGCATCTCTGGGATTGCCGGGAATGAGCGGGTTCATTGCCGAGTTTATGGTGTTCGTGGGAACGTTCCGCACCTACCTGCCCCTGGGCGTTTTGGCGGTTATCGGCGCGGCGATCACCGCCGTGTACATTCTGCGATTGTTGGCGCGTACTTTCTTTGGCGAAGTTGACCCCCAGTGG
>JACZRM010000129.1 GCA_022576105.1 Chloroflexota bacterium
GTCATGGTGCGCACTTGGATGCAAACCCCACGGCGCTGCGGACAACCCGGGCCCCACTTCACGCGATTGCGCAGAGAATTCTGGACCCAGTGCAACGCAGGCGCTTTGGTGCCCTTCTTAACGGGCTTTCGCCCCTTCCTCACCAGCTGATTTACCGTAGGCATAATTCTACCTTCTCAATCGCAAATCGCAACATCGACACAAACAGTAACTTTACCAAGATGCAATCAGGATGTCAACGATTGACACCCACGTATTTGTACCCCTAAAATTGCGCCAATTAACAATCTATATTTACCAAAGTACGTAGGGGAGCTTGGAAGAGCCAGGCTGAGAGGGTGACCGGCATGTCACCGACCCTTGCGAACCTGATCTGGGTAATGCCAGCGTAGGGAAGCGGCGCTTGATGGTGATGGTCTTTTGAGACGGGCCGCCAACCTATTGCTGTTGGCGGCCTTCCCTTTTGCGGCCCAGTCGGTCTTCGCTGATAAAATCTACAGCAGAATCCAGATACAAAGCGATACAGTGCAGCAAGAATATGCGACCGGAAACTGCAACCCCGCCGAAAATTGAGCTGGCTGCTATATATAAGTCTTTCGACGTGAATGGGAGCCCAGAGTCGGTGCTGGAAGACGTTAATATCGTCGCCGGCGCCGGAGAGTTCGTCAGCGTCATCGGCCCCAGCGGCTGCGGGAAAAGCACCCTGTTGAACATCATCGCCGGGCTGGAAGATGCTGACGCCGGTAGTGTAATGCTGGACGGTGATCTTCACGGTCAACGCCTGGGGCAGCGCTTGGGTCAGATTGGCTACATGCAGCAGAAGGACTTACTGCTGCCCTGGCGGTCGGTGCTGGATAACACCATCATGGGCCTGGAACTGAACGGCTCGTCTCGCAAAGACGCCAGGACCAGAGCCTTGGAACTGATGGAGACCTTTGGACTGAAGGGATTCGAACGGCAATATCCCTTTGCCCTGTCGGGGGGGATGCGGCAGCGGGCCGCCTTCATGCGGACCATGCTCTTGGACCAGGAGGTTATTCTGCTGGATGAACCCTTTGGCGCTCTGGATGCCCTGACCCGAGTCCAGATGCAGGAATGGCTGATGGAGCTGTGGGACTCGATGAAGAAGACCATTGTTTTGATTACTCACGATGTCGATGAGGCTCTGCTGCTGTCCGACCGAGTGTATGTTTTGACCGCCCGCCCGGCCAGGGTCAAGTTGGTCTTGAATGTTGGGCTGGGTCGGCCCAGGAGCTATCAGGCGGTGACCACACCGGAGTTTGTGGAGCTCAAGGCCCAGTTACTGGCTACACTGTACGAAGAAAATTCCCGGCAGGCGATGGGCCGGGCTGGAGAACCGGCCAGGTGAGAGAGGAAACCGCCAACATACCTGGGGAGCACCCGACAGCTTTAGGGCCAGACATTCCGGCGGCGCGCCAGAATGGGCGGGTAAAGGCTGGACCTCCCACCGTATTTTCAGTTATAACTTCAGCTATGCTGGCTGCCGTTTCCGGTCTAAAACGGTGGGGCGGTTCCTTATTAATTCTGGTTGTTTTGCTGGGGGTCTGGGAAATCTGGACTCAACTGGCTGAAGTGCCGCGTTGGCAACTCCCGTCGCCGTCGGTGATCGCCAGCGAGTTGTTCAATAGTCGCGCACTACTGTGGGGGCACACGCTGGTCACTTTGGTTGAAGTAGTCCTGGGATTTGCGGCTGCCCTGGCGGTGGGACTCCTTTTGGCCGGCGGCATAGCTTATTCCAGAATTCTGGAGCGGGCGGTTTATCCAATAATAATCGCTTCTCAGACCATACCGATCATCGCCATCGCACCGCTGCTCTTGATCTGGGTCGGGTACGGGATTACTCCCAAGATTATCGTCGTGGCCTTGATCTCCTTCTTTCCCATTTCGGTTAACACGGTGGATGGCCTGCGATCGGTGGACCCGGACATGATAAGCATGATGCGTACATTGGGGGCGACCCGGTGGCAGATATTCACCAAGGTGCAGATTCCAGCTTCTTTGCCCCAGATGTTCTCCGGGATAAAAATCGGTATCGCGATTAGTGTCATTGGCGCGGTAATCGGTGAATGGGTGGGAGCCAGCTCCGGACTGGGATATTTGATGACCTATTCCCAGCCGCTGTTTTTGACCGCCCGGGTTTTTGCCTCCATTGTTGTTCTGTCGGCCATGGGTATCGGCCTCTTTGTAGCGGCTTCAATTGTGGAGCGATTGATGCTCCCCTGGTACCACACCGAGAAACGCGCCAGAAGCATTGCTCAGATTTGAGCGCCATAACATAAAGTTAGATAACTTGCCCAGTAACTTTAAGGAGTCAACGTTAAATGAAAATACCAGCCATGATACGGAACTTGCGGTGGTTAGGAGGAGGGCAAATGAAAGGTTTTGTAACTCCGCTCGTCTCGAGCCTGCCGAGGTATGCAGCGAATACCCGCTTGTGGTTCGACAAGCCTGTCCCATCGATGAACTCAGGGCAGGCTCTGAGCCTGCCGAAGCGGCTCACCATGAGCGGGCTGCGATTGTTTCAGCCAGGGTTTGCAGTAGTTCTGGCCATGGGGCTGCTGCTAGTGGCCTGTTCTGCCGTGGTGCCGGACCGCGATTCTGCTCCGGTGGCGCGGGGTCCCCAGCCGTTGACCAAGATTTCGGTGGCGTTGGACTGGTTCCCCTGGTCCAACCACGCCGGACTGTATGTCGCTCGGGAACGGGGTTACTTTGCCGACGAAGGGCTGGAGGTGGATATATTCACCCCAGGCGATCCATCAACCGTATTGCAAACGGTGGCCGCCGGACGGGACGATTTTGGTATCAACTACCAGACCGGCGTGCTCATTGCTCGGGAGCAGGGCGTGCCGGTGGTCTCGATAATGGCCCTGGTGCAGCATCCGCTGAACTCGGTAATGGCCCTGGAGGGTTCGGGAATTTCCTCTCCCGCTGACCTGGTAGGGAAGACCATCGGCTGGCCCGGGATTCCGGACAACGAACCGCTGCTGGATACCATGCTCAAGAGTGAGGGCTTTAGTCTGGACGATGTGGAACTGGTCAATGTTGGATTTGACCTGGTGCCGGCCCTGATCAGTAAAAAAGTTGATGCCATTGTCGGCGCCTATTGGGTGCACGAGTCCATCTCCGCGGTGAACCAGGGCTTTCCAGTAAACATAATGCGCATGGAGCATTATGGCGTTCCTGATTTTTACGAGCTGGTTATTGTGGCCAGCGAGGAAAAAATCGCCCAGGACCCGGACCTGGTGCAGCGGTTCGTGCGGGCCGTTAGTCGAGGGTACCAGGACGCCATCGACGACCCCCAAGGCGCGGTGCAATTGCTGGGAAGAGTCCGTCCAGAGGTTGACCTGTCCATCGAAATTCCAGGTGTAGACTTGTTGGCTCCGATGTGGGAACCGGCGGGAGGACATAGGTTTGGCTGGCAGGAGGAAGGCCGCTGGGTGGACTTTGCCGCCTGGATGACCGAAACCGGCCTGCTTTCGTCCGGGACCGACGCTCGCTCGGCTTTCGACAACAGCTTTGTGGCCAATTTAGGCGGGTGAAACAGCGATGAAACAGCGATGTACTGGGGCGATGATATACTGTACCCACGCCGAAAATAATGACGTAATTAGGTGGTGGGGGTTACAGATGCCGCTCTATTTTTTGCTGGGGACCCTGAATGAATCCGGTCAGCAAATGTTGCAGCGCGATCCTGATTTAATGTGCGAGTCGATCAAGGAATGTAACTTTAAGGGCGCGCATATCTTGGGCCAGTACGCGGTGCTGGGCAAGTATGATTACGTGATGATGGCGGAGGCCGACGATAACGAAGCGGTGGGGCGTTTGGCCCTGGAGATTGGCGTCAAGGTAGGTCTGCACACGGAGACACTGCCGGCCATGGCCATTGGGGATTTCAGCGATGGCAACCCGGATGAGCGAGGCCGTAGCGCCCAGCACGCGGATGCGCCTTCCGGGGAAGAATGGCGTCTGCCCCCCAGTGATTCCTAGTTTACCGGTAGGCACTATGGGTTTGAGCGACGACCTGAAAAACGGGGTATCCGGCTTGTGGCGGCAAGTGGTCACACACCCTTTTATACAAGAGATGGGCGAAGGAACTCTGCCCCAGGATACGTTCAATACCTACTTCGATCAGGACCATCTGTTCCTCAAGGATTGGGCGATTCTGCTCAGTTTGGCCACCGCCAAGTCCCCCGATTTTGAATCTGCCCGACAGACTGTGGGATTTTTGCATCTGGGGCTAGGCGGCGAAGAAGGCCTGTTTCAGGAAGCCTTTCGGGCACGCGGCCTGTCCCGTGAGGATGTGGTCAACCTGGAGTACCTGCCCACCACACTGAACTACAGCGGCTATCTGCGCCGTCGGGCCTACGAGGGCAGCTACATTGAAGTAATCGCCACCCTGCTGGCCGTGGAGTGGCCCTACCTCGACTGGGCCCAGCGTCTGGAGTCGGCGGGTAAACACCCTAACAACCACTACTATCAGACCTGGATCGACATTCACACCAGCGAGGGCATGAGCGGCTTCGTCGCCTGGCTGCGGCAGACCGTGGATGCCGCCGAAGTTTCAACGTCAGGCCAGGCCGAGCTGCAAACCATCTTCCGCGACGTACTGCGCTATGAAGTGCTGTTCTTCGATATGGCCTATCGAGGTGAGGCGTGGCCCCAGTAGACGGCAATAAAGTAGGCGGTAACAAAGTGCCCACGGCGCTGACCATCGCCGGGTCCGATTCCGGGGCTGGCGCTGGCATCCAGGCCGACCTGAAGACCTTCGCGGCCCTGGGCGTCTACGGCACATCAGCTCTGACCGCCATCACCGCCCAGAATACGGTGGGCGTCACCGCCGTGCATGAAATACCCACCGAAGTCATCGCCGCTCAGATCGAGGCGGTGATCAGCGACATCGGCGCCGACGCGGTCAAAACCGGCATGCTGTCCAGCAGCGCCATCGTGGAATTGGTGGCGCAAGAACTGAAGCGTCACGGCGTGGAGCGGCTGGTGGTGGACCCGGTGATGATCGCCAAGAGCGGCTACTCGCTGCTGCAACCAGAGGCGGTGGAGGCTCTGCGCAGCAAGCTGCTGCCCCTGGCGGCGGTGGTCACGCCCAACATCCCCGAGGCCGAAGTCCTCACCGGCCTGACTATCAACTCTCTGGATGACATGCGCCGTGCCGCCGAGCTAATCGTGGGCATGGGCGCGCGCAGTGTGGTGGTCAAGGGCGGGCACCTGGCCGGTCCGGCCACCGACCTGTTCTACGATGGATCGCAGTTCAAGGAGTTCACCGCCCCGCGCATCGACACCGTCAACACCCACGGCACCGGCTGCACCTTTGCCTCGGCGGTGGCGGCGGGACTGGCCTGCGACATGAGCGTCTTCGATGCGGTGGCCCAGGCCAAGGAATACGTCACCGAGGCCATCCTCCGTTCCTTCCCCATCGGCCAGGGCCACGGCCCCCTGAACCACTTTTACAAGCTGTGGTGAGAACGCAGGAATCACCAATCCCTCGGCAGTAGAGTGCAGTGCCTTAGACCTTTCTCGTGCGTGTCCCTGGCCATTTGCTATAATGGCTTCGTCTGCATATAGATGAGGGAGGGGACTAAATTG
>JACZRM010000130.1 GCA_022576105.1 Chloroflexota bacterium
CCCCTTATTCCCCTATCTGTCACCAGGCGGTGACCGATCAAACCCCCGGCGGCTACCAACATGAGCGTTAATAGATACCAGAAATCGGCGTCAGGAGGTCGTGCAATGCGAGAACTAGTAGCGATTCTAGAGCGGCAATTGAGCCAGCTTGAGGCTGAAAAGGGTTTAATTGAGGGTGCCATTCTGGAGATAAACAGGCGGCTTGCAGTGCTGGATGAGGTGGAGGGGTGGAACATGTTGACCGAGCCGAACGATGCCGCCGATTACACAATAACCGACCAGATGGAGTTTAACTCCGAAGAATGTATTGAATGGGTTAGGGAGCCCACTTATTCTGCCCAATAAGTGACTTTAACCTGATATCGTTACTGCGGCAAGGATTTATTGGTGGCCGGTCTAGTCGTTAGGGGGGTGGAATTGGTTTAGCTGCTGGCCAATTGGACAGTCATGGCGAACCCGTAGCCCACGTTGCGCTCGGTAAATATATACTTGGGAGCGGCGGGGTCTTCCTTTAACTTGTTACGCAAGTGCTTAATATGCACTTTCAGGTAGGTCTCCTCTAAGTGTTTCCGACCCCAGACTAGGCCCAGGAGAGTCCGGCTAGGCACGATTTTGCCAGGACTTTTTATCAATTGACAAAGTAATCGGTACTCCGTAGGGGTCAGGTTCACGCAGCGCTTTCCCAGAGTCACTTTGGCCGTACCAAAGTCGATTCTCAATTCACCGTACTCAAGGGTCTTGCCTTCAAACAAGGATAGCGTCGGGTTAGACCGCCTCAAGACTGCTTTTAGCCTAGCGATCAATACCATAGGGCTCGGCGGCTTGATAATGTAATCGTCAGCGCCAGAATACAGTCCTTGTACGATGTCGGCTTCCCCATCTCGCTCGGTCAGAAAAATTATCGGCACATCAGAAAACCGGCATATCTCCCTACAGACCCTGAAACCATCTAGGTCCGGCAGGTCTACTTCCAGCACAACCAGGTCGGGCTCTTCCGAGGCTACAGCATCTATGCCAGCATCACCGCTGGAAGCCGACAGGGTGGCCGCCTCAGGCCAAGCCATGCCAACAGTTACCTCCACCAGTTCGACCGCCTCGGGGTTGTTGTCAATAACCAGCAGCTTCATGTTACCTGTCCTGAATACTGCTCTTGAGGAGCCCGGTAAAGTGTCTCTGTCTCACTCACCAGGACTAGAGGGGAGGGATAGCAGGGTTCCACTCCTATGTCCATTAAAGCACGGGGAAGTCCCACTGACGGTGAAATGCTAGTCCCAAAGGGTGAAAGGAGCGAAGAGACTTCTGTCCAATTGTAGTGCATCAGGGAAAAACGTTGACGTGGCTGTGTACTGCCAGTTGTGTTGGCTATGCCGGAGGGCAATTGGATGGCCCCCGAGGGTTCTGAGGGAAGGGGGAGCGGCTCCCGTATTGAAGCCGTACTTTATCTCGTCGGGAATGTGTTCAAAAACGGGGTAGTCGGGGCCTGCTTCTAAAAGCAAAACTGAGCAAGCCGGGTCCTCTGACAATCGGGTAGCGAGGACGGCACCAGCGGAACCTGCTCCGATTACGACAACGTCATATTTCATAGCTTCTCCCGCCGGTGCAGTATTCTAGGTCCTCATTCCCTTACTCCACCGGCAAATCACTTAGCTTTGCCTCTGGAAGCTCTAGTCCGGCCATTATCTCGGCTACATTGCTCACATTATCCAGCCCTTTCAGTTCCTGGCCGAGTTCTTTGGCCTTGGCTTCCCCAGCCCGGAGCCCCACCAGGTAGAAGAATTTGGTGTCCAGTTCCTCCTCAGTCATCCGCCGCCAGATGCTTTGCTTTTGGAGCGTCCTGCCATCTTTCACCCGAACCGTGACCTCCGCACGGTACCGCTCGTCTCCCGACCTAGGCCAATCTGGAATAGCCTGGATTTCTATGCGTTCCCGGAGCGACAGCACCTCAGGACTCTTGAAGTAACTCTCCAGGTGCGCCTCTCGGAATCCTATCCCCCCATATACCGCAGCCAAGGCGAGCACATCTTTTCCATAGATGGTGGGGTGGGGCACGGTAGTGATGGTATTGAACCCGCCGGGACCAATTTCAACCAGGATTTCCGCGATGTCATCGGCCTTCAAGCCGTTCTCGGCTAGGAGTTCCATCAGGGCCAATCTAGCTCCTTGATTGGGGCCTCCCGCGCTGGCCGGCTTAAAACGCGTCCCGGCAATGCTATATCGCTCACCGAGGCCGTCCAGAAACTCAGGACCGGGCTCCTCCACACCCAGCCGGCTGTGGAAAAACCCCTGGGGGCCGTCAAATATGTCCCGGGGCGCGTCCCATCCCGCCTTGGCCATGAGCGCCGCCGCCACCCCGTTCCGAGCACCAACCCCTCCCCGCATAAAAGACTTGACCATGTGCTCGGTTTCGCGATCTATAGGCGGGGTGATGTCGCAGACCATGGTGGCCGCCAGGCTCAGTGCCACCTCCATGCGGTCTGCGTCTAGACCCAGGGATATTCCGGCCGCAACCGCGGATCCCATGGTGTGCCCCAGGTCGATGGGGCCCGATTCCGCTCTACCTTCTTCCTGGGCCCGGGCCTGCACCGCATAAATTCTGTAGGACATCTCGTGGCCCAGCGCCACCGCCCGCACCACCTCCTGTCCCGAAGCCGAGGCAAACTGGCCCGAAGTCAACGCGGCGGCTATGATGGCCGGCAAAGTCCGGGGCTGGCCGGTGTCGTCGGTGCAATCTATCTCATCGCCATGACCGATGGTGCCATTGACCAGGGCCGCATTCAGCACCGAGGTCCGCAACGGGAAACCCACCATGGTGCAGTCTGGTGGGCCACCAACCAGCCTGACAAAGTCGACGATGCGGTGCGCCGATGGTATCAGGGAGCAAGCCAGATTGCACCCGGTATCGTCGTACAGGGCCAGGGCAGTCGTGTGTCGCACAGCGGCGGGTATGTCCTCGTAGCTGGTAGAGTCGACCCAGTTGAGCCAATTTTTTGTCGCGTTGGTCGCTAACATGACACACCACCTCCTGAAAGTTGAATGCGAATTAGCCGCAGGTCCCAGTAGCCCTGGACAATCACCCCCAGCGGCAACTGTAGAAATTGGCCAGGCAGCTACACCTTTAGTAAACTCATAACCTCGCCGATGTCATCCACCTCCTCCAAGTTCCACAACCGGTCCAGTAATGTGCTTATCTGACGCTCGCTCAGCAGCCCTTGTGCCAGGGAACGGAACTTGGCCTCAATCTCTTCATCGGTCATGGGGTTTTCGAAGTGGCCCCGGTGGTGAAGAACCCGCTCCCGGTACCGCTTGCCCGATGTGGTAATCACCTCCACTGTATTCATATCCGACTCGGGATAGGCGTTGCTGGCTTCCTCGGTCACCTCCACGGTGATCTTTGCCATTAACCCCAGGGTCTTGGGGTCCCGGAAGTGCTCTGGAAAGTAGTGATACACCTGGGGAGGACCGTGGCGCAGCGCCGTGGCCACACTGTAGGGCATACTATGATCGGCGTCCTCCCGGGTCTGGGGGTCCCACTTTTCCGGATCTCCCGACATTATCGACTTAAAGGTCTCCACGTGAATCTCCTGAATATCATCGATGTCGTCTATCTTAGGGCGTATCCGAAGGGCCGCCTCCACCGCGGTCTGGGCCACGGAGCCCAGGGGGAAGCGCTTGAAGCTAGACTCTAGGATCCGGAAAGGTCGGCCATCACCTCCAAAAGGCTGCAGCTCTATGGGACCGGTCAGGGCGTTGTAGAGACCCCCGGGCCCTTCAAAGACCGGGTCAGGACCGGTCATCCCTTTGGAGGCCAGCATGGCGGCGAAAACCCCGTTGCGGGCGGCGTTAGGCGCTGCCACCCCCTTCCAGTGGGAGACTGCCCCAATGCGGGCCTGGTAGAGGCCGCTGTTGGGAGTCACACTCAGGTTGATGGTTTGGGCTATCTCCTCCTGACTCAGGCCGAAGGCCTTGGCCGCCGCTATGCCGGAGGCGATTACGCCGAAGACGGTGCCGTCCCATCCCTTGGTGCGCAAGTCGGCGTCGATGTTGTCCGGGAAATGGGTATTGACCTCGTAGGCCAGGACAATGGCGGTAATTACCCTTTTACCACTGCCGTGAACCACCTCAGCCGGGGAAAGGACGGCGGGGATGTCGTCGCTGTGGTGGCCGCCACCCTGCTTGGATCGAACCACATCGTTGTAGTCCAAATAGCGGATCATGACCCCATTGGCGAAGGTGGCCAGGTCAGGGGTGGTCTGCTGTCCGCTGCCGATGACGGTGGCAGGATGGGCACAGGTGACGTCGGCCATGGCCCGGGCGATCTTGCTGGTCTCGCTGGAGTATCCACCGAGCGCGCATCCCAGGGTGTCAATGATTACTCGTTTTGTCTTATCCACCACCTCCGTAGGGAGGTCGGAATACCTCAAGGATTTGGCGTAGGAGCTCAAGTATTCGGTGGTCTTGTCCATCTCCACCTCCTAAAAGTTGGGTGCCGCTCAATTGACTGGAAGGTAAATTCTTCATCCCCTCAACTAGGGTTTTCCATCCATATGCGCCATTGCGCAAGAAAATTGGATCCCCTGCTACCCAGGCTGGGTGCGCTGTTTTGGTTTGGACGGAGGGGTCAGGAAGACTTATCTCAGTTCCACCACCCGGTCAATGGTTGGGATGTCGGGTCGGAAGGTGGCACGCCAGGCTTCCAGCCCGACCACCTTGCGGATACCGATCCAACCCCCCACCAGATTGAGGGCTTCCATAATTTCCTCTGGCGTGGCCCCAGCCTTGTGCGCCGCGTGCATGTGAATTTGCATGTGGGAAACCATGTCACCTGATGCCACGCAAGCTACTATGATGAGCAACTCCTTGGTCTTGCGGTCAATGAGTCCTTCTTTGAGGTAGTTAGCCTCCGTATTGTCGTTATGGCGCTTCAGGGCCTCCGCACCTCCCAGCGCACCGACAAAGTCGTGCAATCCGTACCGGAACCCTCGCAACGCCGTGGTCCTTTCTAGCTCTCGATCCAAATCGGTAGACATAGTAGACCCCCTTTATTCCGCTTATCCGAATCCAGTTACCTCAACTCCACCACCCGGTCAATGGTCGGGATGTCGGGACGAAAGGTGGCGCGCCAGGCCTCCAGTCCCTTCGTCTTATGCACGGACCCAGTCCATCCGCCGACCAGGTTCAACACCTCCATGATCTCCTCGGGAGTGGCTCCAGCCTTGTTGGCCGCATGCATATGTATTTGGAGATGGGAAACCAGGTCACCGATGCCGACACAGGCCACCATAATCAGCAGCTCTTTGGTCTTTCGGTCCAGCAGAGACTCGTTGACATAGGTGGCCTCCACATGGTCGTTGACCTCCTTGAGAGCATTCACATCTAGTTCGGCGAGAAAATCGTGCAATCCATAGCGGAAACCCCGTAGCCTGGTTACTCGCTCCAACTCTTCTTCTTTGTCAATGGTCATAGGTTGAACCTCCTAATCCTCGATTAATGGCAGTTCATGACAACCAATGGCGGTAGTGTAGACCGATTGACTAGGGGACGCAACCTGATACGATACGGGTGATTAGTCGACCGGATATAGTACAGTGACTGCATGTTGAGTCATG